>JADFXZ010000174.1 GCA_015233265.1 Nitrospirota bacterium | reverse complement strand
CAATTGTTGAGGCCCTGGGCAGCATGGCAATATTGTCTGAGGCCGCTCACATATCGCCATATGCCCTGGGCACGATTGCTTTGAAGACGGCGGCACGAGGTGAGTTTTCCCAAGCCCTGCGCCCAGTTTATTTGAAAATGCCGCTTGCCGTTGAAAAACTCGAAGAACAACTTAAAGAACAACTCAAAGATGAAGGCCGTTGACATCTCGATACATGACATAACAGAGCTGGATGTAATCAGGGTCGTGGAAATAGAGAACATCTCCTTCACACATAGATGGTCTTTAAATAGCGTTATTTCAGAGCTGTCAAATCCGGCATCCATCTGCAAGAAGGCATGTCTTAGGGACAGCGGCGTAACTGCCGGCTATATCTTCGTGCGCGTAATGGTGGACGAGGCACATATTTTGAAACTTGCAGTGCATCCGGGGCACAGGCGCAGATACGTCGCATCTCAATTAGTAAGACATATCACATGGGATGTACTAAAGGCATTTAAAGGTAAGGTGATACTTGAGGTACGCTCATCTAATACAGCGGCTATAAGGCTTTATGATTGCCTGGGATTTAAGAGCTTATACACAAGAAGGCGTTACTACGACAAGCCGGTTGAAGACGCCGTTGTAATGGCTATTGATCTAAAAAACCACGGCTGATGTCATGGTGGTGGCCTATTTCAAAATCCTTTCGACTGTCTCCATAAGTATGCCGATGCTTATAGGTTTAGCGATATAGTCAATAAAGCCCTCGTTAATAAATTTCTCCCTGTCACCTTCCATCGCATAGGCCGTCAGGGCAATGACGGGTGTATGTTGAAGCGGCGCCATTTGTTTGATCTTCTTAAGGGCGGCAACACCGCCCATGTGCGGCATGTTTATATCCATAAGAATGAGGTCCGGGAGGGCTTGCAGCGCCAGCGCCACGCCATCTTCACCATCATATGCCTCAATCACGGTATAACTCCTGCGTCTGAGGACTTCGCGAATGAACTTCATATTAAGTTCGTTGTCTTCAATTATTAGAACTTTTTTCAACACTTGCCTCCTGTTGCTTATTTACAGGTATAGTAAACCTGAATTCAGCGCCTTTTGTCCACTGGCTTACAACTCGAATGGTGCCTCCCTGAGCCTCTATGAGTTTCTTGCTTAGGGCAAGGCCAAGCCCGGTGCCCATGTGCTGAAACTCCTCTGTGGTGTCAAGCTGATGAAATTTGGTAAAGAGTTTGGGAATATCCTCAGCCTTCACCCCAGGTCCTGTGTCCTTGACAAAGATTTCAACCAATTCTGCGCCGTCCATAGCGGCTTTTAGCGCCCCGATAGTTATCATGCCGCCGTCTGGTGTAAACTTCACGGCATTACTAATCAAGTTAAGAATTACTTGCCCCAGTCTTCTGTCATCTGCGTAGACGGTATGAACGTCGTCGCTTATTTGCTCAGTTAAGGTCAGATTGCGCTTAGCCGCCTTGTCTTTGAAGAGGCTCATGGCGCGTCCTATGGCAGTCCTTATGTCGGTGTCTGCAAGTTTTAAATCATGCTTGTCGGCCTCGATTTTACTGAGATCAAGTATGTCGTTAATCAGGGAAAGGAGCATGTGCCCACTTTCGAATATGTCGTTTATGTATTCTTTTTGATCTTTTTGTAAATCCCCGACAAGCCCAAGGTTGAGCATCTCGGAAAACCCTATGATGGCGTTAAGAGGCGTTCGCAGTTCATGTGACATATTGGCGAGGAACTGTGACTTTGCCCTGTTGGCCGCATCGGCCATTTCTTTCGCGATAATAAGTTCCTTGTTTGTCAGTTGAAGTTCTTGAGTTGCCTCGTTTACCATTTCCTCTGCCTTTTTATTCATCATATTAAGCAGGTTCAACTTTTTTGAGTTTTCGTCGATGTACAGTTGAAGCGTATGGGCCATCGAGTTGAATTTCTGGCCAAGCTCGCCTATTTCATCAAAACTAGTGGCAGCTACCCTTGTATCAAGCCTGCCCTGTTCCATTTCGTTAGCCGCCTTTAGCAGTCTCTTTAATGGAATCACGAGATTGGACTCTGTGAAATAGATACCCATAACAAAAAATATGACAACAGCCGATATCAACCACAGACGTATTCTGTCAAACAGTTGTATCTGCATCTCTGATTTTGTAACTATACTTGAAACAAAGGCGTCTATTTCGTCGCAATATAAATTAATTACGGTATGCAGCCTTTCGACTTTGATTGTGCCTCCAGCTTGAATTGTCTTGGCGGTGAGGACAAGCTCTGGCTTTACACTGGCAGTCCATTTATCGATGAGTTTATTTAACTGCAAAGAGAGTCCTTTGTGTCTTATAGGTTTAAGGTTAAGGGTTTGGCTGCCGTCTTTGAGTCCAGTCAGTATCTCTTCAAATGTGTTGATTTCGGCTAAATAGAGGGCTTGCTCGAAGGAACGGTTCTTGTTTGAGGAAGCCGCAATGATAATGTTTTCGAGCTTGACAAGACGCTTCCTTTCAGACCCTGCAAGATTAATCCTGACCGCGTCGTTTCCAATGTTCGATGTAATCCAAAAAGACGCGAAAGTAAATCCAGCGGTAAGGATTGTAGCAATAAGCCCTACGCAAACATACTTCTTTGTTAATGAGTTAAAGAAATACATGTCTCTCAGCCAATCTATCCACAGACACGGGCAGCATTATCTAAGCCCGAGGACATCCTGCATATCATATATGCCGGCCGGTTTGTCCTGAAGCCAAAGGGCAGCCCTCAGTGCTCCTCGTGCAAATGTATCGCGGCTCGACGCCTTGTGAGTAATCTCTATGCGCTCACCCAGGCCGCCAAACAAGACTGTATGCTCACCGACGATGTCTCCGGCGCGAATTGTCTGAATACCGATTTCCTTCTTCTTGCGTTCGCCGATTATCCCGCTTCTGCACAGGACACTAACTTCGTCGAGATTTCTTGAGAGGGCCTCGGCTATGACATTAGCCATCTTTAGCGCCGTACCGCTTGGAGCGTCTTTTTTCAGCCTGTGATGGGCCTCGATTATCTCGACATCATAGCCATCCCCAAGCGCCCGCGCAACATCGGCCAGTACCTTTAACAGGAGATTTACCCCAACGGACATATTTGGCGCCAGTATGACTGGGATTTTTGTCCCATATGACTCCACCTTAGATGTCTGAGCAGAGGACAGGCCGGTCGTCCCTATGACCATTGCCTTAGCGCGTTCGCTGCAGAGCCGTAAATTACTTAACGTAGGCTCCGGGGAGGTGAAGTCAATAACCACATCTGCGGCATCCAGAGTTTCCGCAATATTGTCCGTTAAGGTTACTCCAGTCTTACCAACCCCCGCGATTTCCCCAAAGTCCATGCCCACGGCCTCGTGCCCAGCCCTTTCAAATGCCCCTACGACTGTTATCGAGGGATTCTCCAGCGCCAATACCCCTATGCGCTGCCCCATCTTTCCGGCAGCACCGGCTATCGAGATGTTCAACATTATGGTTCCTCCTGGTTTATTTTATCATAAGTTTCAGTCTTGTCTTGCGGTATCTTATATGCCTGGTCAGCCCACGACGCAAGGTCTGCCGTTTTGCATCTTTCGCTGCAGAACGGCCTGTAGGGGTTGCCGCTAAAGCTGACCTCTTTAGCGCATCTTGGGCATTTAACCATCATAGGGTATTCTGTACATTATCCGGCATTTTTTTCAAGTGCTCCATGATAAAAATAACCGCAATGCCGTTTAGCAGCCCTGCCAGCGTGCCGATAAAAAGAATAACTGGCGCCAATACGGCTATAGAACGGAGATTTTGAATAAAAACCGCATAGACAGCCAGAAGCTGCCCAATATTATGAAAAAGCGCCCCTGTCAGGCTTAACCCCAGAGGTCCAAATACCCGCACCCTAAGCGCAATCCACATAGCCACTACACTAAAGCACCCACCCACAAGACTCATAATAAACGGCGGCCCTAAAAAAGTCCCTATCAACATCGACCCCATAAGTACCCGAACAAGGGTTATCGTCAGCGCCGCGTTAAATCCATAGACAACGAGCGTTATCAGTGTGATTATGTTTGCAAATCCGAACCTCAGCCACGGTATGGGGCTGGGTATAAGGCGCTCAAACCCATGCAGCGCAAGGGCACAGGCAGCCAAAAGCGCAAGCCGGTACTTGTCACGTTGTAGCATCTACGCCCCCCTGAGCCGCAGGTGTTTCCTCCACGGTAATTACGACCCTGTTTGGCAGGCATACTATCGAGCCTCTGTCTATCCAACCCTGCCTAAGGCATATCTTACCCGGGCAGTCTGAGTCAGCCACGCGCACCTTGCCGTTTTTTATCTCCACGGTCATGTGGCCGATTTCAATGGTCTTATCTTGCCCTATAGGCAGCCTATATAACAGCTTATTATCTACTTCTATCCTGAGTTGCCCACCGCGCGGCAGATACAGCGGCACTAATATAATCGACGCCCCGGTTACACAGAAAAGGACTGCTAAGAGTATCCTGTCAAACAGGGTTGTGCCCCTGATAATCTCAGCGATGCTCAAGCAACGCTCTTAGATTTTCCGATGTGTAAGTAGTACCATCAGCAAAGACAAGATATACCATAAGGTTATTTTTTTTAATGAAACTTAGCGCCTTGTCCCTATGCATAGCAAAAATGCCTGTATCCAGGGCGTCCGTAATCACTCC
>JADFXZ010000173.1 GCA_015233265.1 Nitrospirota bacterium | reverse complement strand
AGCAAAGGTATCATTGTAACCACTAAGAAAAAACTGACCTCCCGCCGTATTATAACGGATGTTCCCCCGACAAAACAACGTATGTATGCGTATTTAAAGGATAATTCAAAAAAGCCTAGTGGCTACATCAGCTATCCTTTAAAATCAACTACTTGAGTGTAACAGATATTCCCCCAAAAAGTAAAATATTACACAGCGCCAAATCATAATACTGACGTGTGGTCACTACGAAAAAATTACCCTTGACCTATTTATATCTTATCTCTATAATTAAGCAGTTGATCTTAAAGGATATTAAATGTAGCCACTTTGCATTTTGAAATTATTCTTTAAATACAAGGAGATCCATGGTTTTCTCAGGGGAACATCCGTTATAAAATAATATCATATACTTACAGCCTTTTATCACACTTTTGCACCAGGAACATCCGTTGTATAGCATCCCCAATAAATCATCCGTTTGAGTTAATTTGGCTCTTGTATACATCATCTCGAAGTGATGCTATTTTTGAATGGATAGACGAACTCGAATTGATTGCAGATGTGGCCACATCCCCATAAACAGAAAGTATAACGAGACAGTCTATGAGCATATTGGGATACGTAATTCAGAAATATATTACGCCACAACAACGGCAATAACCCGCCGTCATTACGTCATAAAGATGACCTCTTCATAAGTTGTGATACCTTCGAGCATTTTGCGAACTGCCGCCTCTCTCAGGGTTATCATGCCGTCGGCTGCGGCGGCGGCGTATAGGGCGCCGAGGTCTGCGTTGTCTGTAAGTGACCTTCTCACCCGCTCTGTAAACTCCATGACCTCAAATATGGCGGTTCTGCCCCTGTAGCCTGTGCCGCGGCATTCGATACAGCCCTCGCCGTAGTTCACTGTGTGCTTTGTTTTTTTCTCCAGCTTCAGATAGCCTATCTCGTCCTGTGTCAACTCACGCTCCCGCTTACAGTGGACGCATATCTTTCTGACAAGCCGCTGGGCGATTATGCCTATAAGTGTCGAGGATATGAGAAATGACGGGATGCCCAGGTCTAAAAGCCGCGTTATCGACGACGGGGAGTCGTTTGTGTGCAGTGTTGACAGGACGAGGTGCCCTGTAAGGGCGGATTGAATGGCGTTGTCTGCCGTTTCCTTGTCTCTTATCTCTCCAACCATGATGATGTCCGGGTCCTGGCGCAAGATTGTGCGAAGCATGGTGGCAAATGTAACGCCGATTGACGCCATTACGCTGACCTGATTGAACTCCTCGATGACCATCTCAATTGGTTCTTCAATAGTGACGATGTTGACCTCGGAGCTTGAAAGCACACGCAGCGATGAGTACAGTGTTGTGGTCTTGCCGCTTCCCGTTGGGCCGGTCACAAGTATTATACCGTTTGGCCTTCTGATAAATGAGTCGTAGAGTTTATACTCGCGGGGATAAAAGCCCAATTTTTCAATATCCTGCATAAGCATATCGGGGTCGAATATTCTTATGACAATCTTTTCGCCAAACGCGGTTGGAAGTGTTGAGACACGCAGCTCCAGCTCCTTGTCCTTGTGATTAGTCTTTATTCTGCCGTCTTGCGGGCGGCGTTTTTCGGTTATATCCATTCGGGAGAGCATCTTAATTCGAGAGGCAATAGGGGCGTGCACGGCCTTAGGTGTTGAGTGCACTGTATGGAGAATGCCGTCTATACGCAGCCTTACGATGGATTTATCGCGCTTAGGTTCGATGTGTATATCGCTTGCCCTCTGGTCAAATGCGTACTGAAAGAGATAGGTTACAGCCCTTACGATGTGTGAGTCTGTGGCCTCGATTTCCCCTTGTCCTTTGAGTTTTACGAACTGTTCGAGATTTCCCAGATCAACGCCCGGCTGCATCTCGGCCTGTGCGGCGGCAATAGAGGAATGAAAGCCGAAGAACTCCCTCACGATTTTCAGCACATCGCTCTTTGAGCTTAACACCAGGCGGGTCTTTAGGCTCTTTGCGTGTTTGAGGCTCTCAACGGCCTCCATGTCATATGGGTCTATGACTGCCAGAGTGACCACCCCCCCTGTGATTTCCACAGGCACTATCATATGCCGCATGGCAAAGGGGCGTGGGACGTGTCCTGTTACCACGTCAAGTGCAAGTTTAATAGGGTCGAGCTTCATGTACTGCATCCCTGTCTCTTCGGCAATTACCTCAGTAATGGTGTCCTCGTTTAGGAGTTTGCCGTTTGCGCCAGGGATTTCAAGCTCCAGGGCGGCTATTGCCTCAGCCGGGGTGACAACCGCCGCAACTTGTGAGGAGCGCTTAGAGCCGCCGCCCTCGCCAAGCCGCTGGAGTCTCGTCATCTGCTCCTCACCCCTTGCCGCTATATCTAAATAACGTTCCCCTGATATTAGTCCCCTTTTGAGGAGAAATGCGGCGGTTGTTTCGATAGTCAGGCGTTTCTTCGTTGATTTTTCAGTCTGTCTGGTGCTCAATCGTGACCTGCTAGGGTGTTGATTTTATGGGCAAGACATCCAGCCCCAAAACCATTGTCTATATTCATAACCGCGATTCCGGGCACACAGGAATTCAGCATAGCAAACATGGGCGTTAGTCCGCCTAAATTAACACCATATCCCACGGAGGTAGGCACAGCAATGACTGGTTGGTCTATAAGCGCCCCTACTACAGAGGGCAGCGCGCCTTCCATGCCCGCCGCGACGATTACGGCATTTGCGCCTTCGAAAATCCCAATATTATTTAACAGCCGGTGAAGCCCGGCAACACCGACATCATAGAGCCTCTCTACCTTACTGCCCAGAAAAGCGGCTGTCACGGCGGCCTCCTCACACACCGGTATATCTGCCGTACCCGCGCTGACTGCCACTATGCGTCCTATTTGTTTGCGCCCGTGCCCTACTTCGATTATCCTTGAGGCGGCATGGTAGTGTGCGTCCTCAAGCCCCAGGGCGTCGTACATCTCCCGTGAGGCACGGGTTATCAACACCCGGCCGCTCATGTCATAAATCTTTCGGGCTATCTCAACTGCGTCTTCGATTTTTTTCCCTTGTCCATAAATAACCTCAGCGATGCCACCTCTGAGTTGTCTGTGGTGGTCGATTTTTGCAAATTCAAGGTCTTCATACGGCAGATGCTTTAGTTTTGTTAATGCCTCATCCACGCTGATTTGGCCGCTTTGAAGACGAACGAGAAGTGTCTTGATTGTCTCTTTATCCATGCCGGAACTCCCCTTTGAGCTCCCTTGACATCAGCTGCCGCACGGCAAGAGCCGGGTCCTTGGACTGGTGAATCACCCTATAGACCTGCTCTACTATCGGCATCTCCACACCAGTACGCTCTGCCAGCGCAAAGGCCGACGCAGATGTCTCAACCCCTTCGGCAACCGCCTTCATATCAGAGAGGATCTCTGCGGGTGTCTCCCCCCTGCCCAGACGCAGCCCCACCGTGTAGTTTCTCGATAGACTGCCCGTGCATGTCAGGACGAGATCACCGAGGCCGCTCAGGCCAGAAAATGTGTTTTCCCTAGCCCCAAGTGCCTCACCAAGCCTGATTATCTCCGAAAGCCCCCGTGTTATCAACGCCGCCCGGGCGTTGAGGCCAAGTTCGAGGCCGTCACATATGCCAGAGGCTATGGCGATGACGTTTTTAAGTGCGCCGCCAAGCTCGACTCCTATAAGATCCTCATGCGTATAGACCCTGAAGTACTCCGTATAGAACATCTCCTGAAGCGCGACTCCAGCCTTGGATAGACTTGAGATGGCCAGAGTCACCGCTGTAGGCTTTTTCTTAGCCACCTCATCGGCAAAACTTGGGCCAGACAGTACCGCAATTTCATTGCTTATGAATTCTCTTATTATCGCAGAGGCGGTCTTCAGCGTACCGCGCTCTATCCCCTTTGCTGCGGTAATGACAATCGTCTGTGGGCCCATGCCGGCAGCTGCCAGCTTTAAAATACCCCTGATGAACTGTGTCGGCACGGCAAGGATAATAAATGCGGCCTTGGCGGCAGCCTCAAGATTGCCGGTTGGAATGAGCCGAGGTGAGAGCTTCAGGCCTGGCATAAACAACTTGTTTTCTCCGGAATCTGTTATGGACTCTACAGTTTCCCGCTCGTAAGCCCAAAGGCAAACATCATTGCCCTTTAATGCAAGGAGGTTTGCCAAGACCGTTCCCCAGCTGCCGGCTCCTATAACGCTTATAGAATCCACTCTGCCTATATATTATAATTAATTGACCTAAAATGAAAACCGGCAACTCCGGAAAGTTTACACAAATCTGTGCCTTGCACACTTACGAGCAGCCTAAGACAAAGAAATCATAGGTATAGCATGTGCCGCATACATCCGGGAAATTATCATATCAAAACATGCTACCCCACTTTTTTGATATGATATAAATATGTTATAATTAGGGGTCAGGCACATTGTGCGGAGGGGTGGCTGAGCGGTTGAAAGCGACGGTCTTGAAAATCGTTGTAGGGGTAACTCTACCGTGGGTTCGAATCCCACCTCCTCCGCCATAAATATCCTGATAAATCAAGGATTTACGTAGCCGAACCCCTCAAAAGCGCCGTCACCAAACCGTCACCAGCTTATTTTAGTGTATCGGTGACATACATGGATATAACTAGCCACCCATTTTTGCAAATCTTATCAGGCGATTTTGCAAATTTTTTC
>JADFXZ010000065.1 GCA_015233265.1 Nitrospirota bacterium | reverse complement strand
ACTTTAGACAATACTCCTTTGCCTATAAACAAATACGCTAAGTTAATGACATTGGCACAATGACTGGTGGAGTCAAGCAAAACCCAGTGGTTTTTTCTTTACTGAATACGCGGGATTAAGGCCTGTGGTTTTTTTTAAAGAGATGTTAGATGCCACCAAAAGTGATTATTTACAACCTATCGATCCTGATATTCGAATAACAATAGATCCAATCCATGTTTTTCCGGAAGATCGCGGAAAACATATTCTTATATATGAGGCTGATCACATTAAGAAGGAGCGTCAGGAAAGACAGCAAAGGAAAAGAGAATTGGGTAAACTTCCTGATGATTTATTCAAGATTAGTTTTTTTCTTGATACCTATAACTTTAGTGAATGTTGGGGATACTCCAGCGACGGGATAACCTTTACTTTTCTTGTTACACGAGCTGAATTAGAAATATTTATCGATACCCTTGAACAAGAGCGACAAATTATAGTAGATAAATTTGCGTATAATCCCGAAGGAGATGGATTAGCAGATTTCCATAGGTAATCAATTAATAGTGGCAGCTTCTATTTATTCAGAAAATACTAAACAATACGTTATTGTTAGGAGTTAGAAAGATGAATATAAAAGTAATATTAGAAAAAGGGGAGGACGGTTACTTTGTTGCCAATTGTCCGTCATTAAGAAGCTGCTGGTCGCAAGGCAGAACAGCTGATGAGGCCTTGAATAATATAAAAGAGGCTATCGAATTGTTTTTAGAACCTGACCTTGGAGAATTTATAGAGGATGAAAATCATAAAATCTACGAACTGGTTTTATGAAGCTTCCATTATTATCTGGTCAACAAGTGCTATCGACATTACGACGGCTTGGGTTTATAGAGCTTCCTAAGAAAGGCAGCCATGTTAAGATGAAACATCCTGACGGTAGAATAATAGTATTTCCATATCATAATGAAATAGACCGTTTTACCTTAAAAGGGGCTTTAAATGATGCAGAAGTAAATATTGAGGAATTTCTGAGTAATATTTAATATCCTAATAATAAACTGTCTTCCCTATGTTAGACGAGGAAATGCCCCACAGATGAATGTTCGAAAATCCCCATAATTTCTTAGAACGGGTAAGTATGAAACTATACAAAAGATGACACTATGTTTTTTTTGTCCGCATTATGGTACTTAGCCACGCATGGACTATCTCATCACAGCATGATGGTCTTATCACGTTTTCAGTTGCCATAAATCCTTATATTATGTATAATTACATCACCATATTAACAACAGAAGGTGAACTATGAGTCCCGATGAGTTATACGACATCCTGTACCAGACAGACCATATTGTCCTTAGTAAAATAATTAACGGCGGGGCTGCCTTCCTTAACACAAACGAGCAGCTCCTCTATAAGACACTTGTCAAACACGCTGATAAGATTGGCTGGAGCCATGAACGCTTAATGTGGGCAATGCAGCGCGTTATGGAGCAATAGGGCATTACGTCTTTATCTGCAGTAACTCAAGCCTGAGAAATCGCCTCGTCTGCTGCCCAGGAGTGAATCGCTCATCGCCTCTGATGCCAGCTATCCAGACCAGCTCATCACCTGAGAAGACCAACGGTACGCCATCACGGGCATTCTTTGGCACCTTCTCATCGACAAAGAAATCCTGCACCTTTTTTCGCTTGCCAAATCCCATAGGATAGAAGTAATCCCCATCTGAGCGCCCCCGCACAGTCAGGGGATTTTCCAGTCTATCGGCATCTACTATTACGCTGAGTCTATTGGGCGCGCCTTGCCCCGCCTCTGCCAGCGAAGCCCTTACTACAACACCGGCCTCTTTGATAATCAGCTCGCCAGGTGTCTCAAGCGTATATGTATTAATTGGCGCGCATGTCTGTTCCTCTGTGGTGATAGTTACTAGGGAATAGCCCTTAATGGCCCTTATCCCCCTTGGCAGATCGATGGATGCACCAGTCGGAGCGTGTTTTACTAGTTCAATAATGTCATCGATGTGAATCGCCCCTATGCCCTTCAAGGAGTCAACGCTGCCCAGGGCCGTCTTTAATACCCTTCTTTGGATTGTCTTTTCAAGGGTTTGAAGCGGCAGCAGAAATAGTTCTACTGTCCGGTCTGTCCTGCGGCTTATCAGGGTCATGGTCTTTTTTATCGAGAGCCTCTCCATGTAGGTATTTTCGTCTCTTATAATATCAGCGTTTCTTGTGAGGGTATCCACGATGTTTGGGTTATATTGTTTGAGTACGGGAAGGAGCGAATGCCGCACCTTGTTGCGCGTATACTTCTGCGTCAGATTGGACGAGTCCGTTACGAATTTAAGGCCGCCTGAATTAGTTGCATCTATTGAATCGATGTATTTCTCTATATCCGCCCTTGTCGTGTCAATCAACGGCCTGATTATCTTTCCCCTGACTGGTGGGATGCCTCCGAGGCCAGACAGGGCGCTTCCCCTGATGAAATGCAGCAGGACGGTCTCGGCCTGGTCGTCCTTGTTGTGGCCCATGGCAATCCTTGCAGCCTTTCGCTCATAGGCAATACGTTCAAGGATTTCATACCGCAGTTCCCTTAGTGTATCCTGCGAGTTTGAGGTTATCTTAGGGGGAAGAGATATCTGTTCCGCGCAAAATGACACTCCAATCGTGTAACATAAATTCGCGCAAAACTCAATCTCGCGCGGCGTCTCCACAGGTCTTAGGCCATGGTCTATGTACACGGCGTACAGGGTCAGCCCCATGGCGAGTTCCCGCAGGCAGTAAAGCAATGTCACAGAGTCCGCCCCGCCCGAAAGCCCTACGATGACGGTGTCTCCATCGCTTAGCATTGAGTACTTTGCGATGGTCTCCTTTATCTTATTTATAAAACCCATGACAGTCAATTACGCCGCAGCCCTATGAAAGACTCTGTATCGCCTCGGCCTGAGTCGCGCTGATTATAAATACCTTTGTAAAACCTGCAAGTTTAAACACTTTCATCACGTTATCTGTCACCCCGCACAGGCGCAATTGCCCACCTTTGGCCTTAAGCCCTTTAGCCGTTCCAAGAAGCACCCTCAGGCCGCTGCTGCTTATATATTCCGTACCTGACAAATCGATAACGATTTTATGCTTGCCGCTTTCAATTGTCTTGTTTATCTCCTTCTCTACCTCAGGGGCCGCAACTGTATCTATGCGCCCGCTTACTATGGCTACCGCCACTTCAGCACTTTGCTGCCTTATCATTATGTTCATGGTTCCTCCTTGCTGCCAGTATTGTCACAGCCCTCATATTTTAATACCATCAGCGTAATATCGTCAAACTGCGGCTGTTGGCCAGAGAATTGATTTACCTCATCGTTTATCAGCCCGATGAGCGCATCTATTGCCAAGCCGTGGTTTTCAGCAATTATATGATTGAGCCTTTCCTCACCAAATTCCTCATCTTTTTCATTAATGGCCTCGGTAACGCCATCCGTATACATAACAATAAAGTCGCCACCATGCATCGTAACCACACCTTTGTCGAAGGTGATGTCTTCCTCCATAATCCCTACGACGATGCCGCCGGTCTCTAAGGGTATAAGGCCTGCCGTGGCCTTTTTATAGAGCAGCGGGGGGTTATGCCCGCCGTTAGCAAACTCTACCACACCGGTTTTAATATCTAAGATGCCGTAAAATATAGTCACAAACATGTTAACGTTGTTGTCTTTTGCCATCTTTGCATTGACGTTAAAGAGTATCTCGTTAGCAGATAATCCGGTGGTGCTCTGTGCCCTCAGCATGGTCATGGTCATTGCCATAAACAGAGACGCGGGGACACCCTTGCCTGAGACATCGGCGATAATAAAACATAGATGTGTGTCATCGATAAAAAAGAAGTCATAGAAGTCGCCGCCAACCTCCTTTGCCGGCATTATGGCCGCAAAGATGTCAAACTCCGGGATGTCGGGAAACGGCGGGAATATTTTACGCAAAAAACTCATTTGAATATCGTGGGCAATCTTGAGTTCGCTTTCTATTAGTTGCTTAGCGCGCGTGGTCAGAGTCAACTCCCTGATATAGTCCTTGAGGGCTGTCTTCATATAGGTAAAGGAGGCTGTGAGTTGTCCGATTTCGTCGTTAGTCATGACATAAGGCGTCTCGATGTCAAGATTACCTCTTGCTATATCTTTTGTAGCAACGGCAAGCCTTTTCAGCGGGCGAATCAGAGAGGCTGAAACAGAGGCAATCAGAATTGACAGAAAAAACATACCAGCAAAGGCAATTGCGATTTCTTTTTTATGCAGCGCCGTAATTTCTGAAAGCAGCTCCTCCTCCGGCACAATCAGACCAAGCGACCAGCCCTCGGACTTCAGCGGCATGTACAGCAGCCACGATTTCCTGACTTTCCCATGCTTAGGGACAGGATGGAGGCCGTAGCCCTCGATTTGCTTAAATCCAGTCTCACCTCGTATCATGGCCTTGCCTATTTCGCGCAGATTCTTATCCTCACGGGTTTCGGCGATGCTGAATATGCTCTCATTCATAATCAGGTTTTTGTCTGGGTGAGTAACAATGGTGCCATTTTTAGATATAAGAAATGCATATCCGGTTTTAAACATCTTCACAGAGGCAACGGTCTCATGCAGCCAGTTTAAATCGACATCTGTTGCCGAGACACCAATGAAGCGCTCCCCTTGGGCATCTTCCCTAAATGGTACGCTGTATGTTGACTCGATTATCTGGGCGTCGGGGTCAAAGTATGGTTCGCTCCATATTGGTCTGCCCAGCTCCATAGGGATTTGATACCAGTCCTTATTAAAATAGTTGTCTGCGCCGCCGAGGAGCTTATGAATTATGGCGCCGTCTCTTCTGAAGTAATATGGGGCATAGTATTTCAGCTCTTTATCTATAGTATGAGGGGCATAGGCAAGGGTCGCGCCGTATATCTCACGATTATTTTCCACCTCCTGACGCAGTCTGTGATTCACATCTTCCTTAGTCTCATCAATGGTTTCCATGTACTTGACGCTGTTTTGATTAACCCGCTGCACCATCAGAAGCACACCCTCTATTTTGTTGACGGCTATCTCCGCAATGTGCCTGGCGTTGTCTTCAGCATTTTTCAGGATTATTTTCCTTGTCAGTTCGTAGTTGTACTTAAAGACCAGGGCAAATATCAATATGCTGCCCGTAAGGAGCAGGAAGATGAGCTTAAAGGTTATGCCTCTATTTTTTAACACAGTTTTTATAAAACGATTCATACGGTGTGACTGTCTCTATCAAGCCGTCCGCCTTGAGCTGCCCCGCCGTGTGCTCATAGTCTTCACGGCGCAATATGCCGATTTGAGTAGTGTCGTTGTCAGGGATTATCAACTCCCTCATTTTAGTCAGCATCCACTTCTGGTGTGCCTTGTTTGACGGGACATGTGCCTCTATCATATATTTCATAACAATATCGAGTGCCTCATCCGGATGGGCAAAGGCATAGAGCCAACCCTCTACAGAGGCCCGCACAAAGGCGCAGCTTAACTCCGGGTCTGCTGTATGCCTCTGCTCAGAGACATACAGGCCATCCTCTGGGAAATCAACGCCGTAGTCGTGAAAGGCAAACGTGACAAGGTCGCCGGGGTCAAGCCCTGAGTTTAGAATATTATGATAGTCATTATATGACATCGCAACGGCTGCATCAACCGCCCCGCGCATAAAGAGATCGACAGAGGCGGACTGGTTTACGATGTGAGCCTTTATGTGATGCCTCTTCAAAAAGGCAATGGCCGAGTAATCCCCATAGTCCCCGCCCCAGACGCTTAGTTTCATGCCGTTTAGGTCATCAACAGTAACAATCCCGCTTGCCTTCCGGGCAACAATCATCTGCGAGTTTTGCCTGACAACCTGGGCGATATTAATGAGCCTCTGCCCCTTTGCCAGCATGGCAATGGCTGATGACAGCTCCATCAGGGCAAAATCCGCCCTGCCCTCTTTAAGCTGCACAAAGGGAGGACGCTCCGGCCCGCCGGTAATAATCTTTAAATCTACGCCATACTTTTTATAAAACCCCTTGTCAAGGGCAACATAAAACCCTGCAAACTGAGCCTGAGGCAGCCACTGCGGGACAAACGAAGCCGCCTTCATCCCGCCATCAGCGCCATAGACCGCCAGAGCCGCAGCGAATTGAAACACAATCAACACCGCCAGCGTAAGATAATGCCTTGTCTTAGTGATTGAACTGCCTCCTCTAATGTCAGATAAGCTCAGGGATATACTAACATATTCAGGCAACAAATCATAGTCAGACTCCGAAGGCGTCTCATTTCCTCATAAAACATGGATACAAGCCGGTCTATGAGATATTATGATGCATTTTTATATACTACGTTTTTGTAGCATAGTTTGTCCCTCTGACACTAAAATATTTTATTATATAGTATATACACTAACTTACAGCAATTTATAAGTCTTTTAAGCACCTTTCATTACCTACAATATTGTAGCTATGCTACTAATTTGTAGCAACATTTGCCAATAATCCCATTTTTTCCCAGCCATGCGAACAGGAGAATGGCTTGTACACTGGCTTTAGAGGGCATTCATGCGAAATTCAACTATATGTATAAGCAGTAAAAAAAAACAAGCGGTAAATCACAAGGAGAACAGGCAATGGAAGATACATGTTGGATAAAGGATGAACACGGCAAGTTTATGGGCAGACGTCCGGGCTGCAAGATGGAAAAGTCGGCAGGCGTTACACAGATATCTGATTCAACACCGTCATTAACATTGACGCTGACCACAGGCGAAGAGGATATTGAAAAAGAAGCAAAAGCACTCGGGAAATCTGTAGAAGATTACAAGAAAGAACAAAGGTCTATGGAAATATTGAGAAAGCCACAAACTCAATGGACACAGGCAGATAAGCGGTTTCTGAAAGACTATGATTCAATTGAAGCAAATCCAGCAGGAAATCCAGTCGATGCTGTGATGTTTGCGCTAATTGGAGGACCTATATCTGGTATCTTCAGAGCAATTGTCGGCAACATAGTCTTTGACATAACGATGGATGAGGTGATGAAATATGCTGAGGAGCATTTCTCAGGTTACGGGGCTATTGGCATTGCGCTTGCAGTGCTTGCTTTAGCAGTAGCGAAAGGCCATATGGACGCTAAGAAAGCGGAAGAAGCACAACAAAAGCTAATAGCGGCAACAAATGAAACCAAGGCGGCTGAGAAAGCAGCGGCAGCAGAAGCTGAGCAAAAGGCAGCTCAGGAGGCTGAGAATAAAGCGGCTGATGCAATAGCACAACAAAAGGCCGCAGAGCAAGCAGCTCAAAAACAGGCGGCACTGGAAGCTGAGAAAAAGGCGGCTGAGGAGTCTGCTAAGGCAAGTGAAAAACGTGGCGAATGGTACGATGAAACAAAGAATAACAGCGCGTTGGCCAAGTCAGATGCAGAAAAAGAAGCAACGAAGGTAAATAAGTTAAGTACTGGCGAGGTAAAGGCTGGCGAGGCAGAGAATTTGAACCAGCAAGCTAAAAAGGCAGGCTCCGACACAAGGTTCGATGGATATAAGACAGAGGCATCTCAGGAAAGAATTCAACACTCAATGGAAGGACATTCTGACATCAAAGTAGAATTAGCCAAAGCAAGAGAGGCACGCGGCGACAACGTAAGTCCTAAGGATAAAATTCCTGAGGAAGATATTAAGGGAAAGGCTGGCAAACGCAATATGCCTTTGACAAAGGAGGATTACCAAAACATAGAAAAGTATCGTAACCAGGCGGCTAAAACTAAAAGCCCTGCAGAAGGCAGAGTCGTGTTTCAATCTATAGCAGGGAAAAAGACAATAGAAACGGTTGACTATCAGGCACGTCAAAAAGATGGGGTTATACATATGATATACAAGGTAGACCCTGTTAACAAAAAATTGAAATTAGTCACGATGTACAAAGAAACCGAAAAAGTACCGCGTACATATCGATAAACAAAGGAGATTACTAACGATAAAGAAAAAAGCATATACAATAGTTGCTCTACTATTGCATAATAAATCAAGTTACTAAAAGGAGGATAACGATGATATTTAATAAGAAGGCTATAGACATATTCTGGATTTCTAACGATGCAATTTCAATGAGGGAATATGGCGACTACGATGTGGGAGATACTTTTTTTAGTGCGTTAACTTTTTCATATAATGAAGTTAAGCCGTCTGATACTGCAACTAAGTCACTAAAGAAGATTGACATAAATATTTACGAGGGCATAGGCATGATTTTTTCCATAGACAACTATGCAGGAGATCCAACATGGGTATTTGACTGCGGAATATATGCATTTTCAATTGATCAGCCACCTCCAGAGGGTATCAAGAGCGGCTCGTATGTAAAGATGCAATTTTATCTCGTGTTCGATGAAAATTATCATAGTCAGCTTAGAATAAATGGGCAACGGCTTTCGAAGGCTATCCCGGGCATGGTTTACTCATGGAGGGTAAAAGATATACTGATCATGATAGAGGAGGAAATAGGAAGGAAGAACTTTGCAAACCTGCCCATTGCTTATACTTCCTCTAAAGGAGAAATATATAAACGCATCACTGGAACCAATGTGGATGAGGACTGTGGAGAAGATTTCAATACCAGTTATATTTTGGTATGTGAGATGTTGCAGCACGCTGATAGATAAACATTTACAGGGCGTCCCGATCCAATACTCCTCCATGCGCTCAGGGGCGGGCTAAGACAACTGTTTCACAGGGTTTTCCCCCGCCCCGCCCTTTTCGGTGAGCATGTTCCTAAAATACACTACCTCAGGAGGTTACAAACGATGGACAAGAACGTTATCTCAGACAATTACGTCGATGCGCTTGGCTTTGTGATTACCTCACAGGCTCAAGCTCTTAACGACAAGCACAAGGCAGGTGCCTTTATTGCCTTGTTCTTGCAGAGTATACTCAACAAATACGGCAAGGCAGCTCTTAAGCAGGTCATCGAGGCAATTAAGAAACAACTGCCTCCGGAGGCCCTGAAAAAACTGGTCAAGTGCCAAGGCTGTAATAAGGGGATGACCAAGCCGCCGTGTAAAAAATCCTCACCCTTGCAGCGTCTAAGAAATAAGACGAAAAAGTGGAAGCTGCGGCAGTAAAAATCAGCCTTACGGGGCTGCCTTTATGCGTGACAGAGACTCAAGCAGCCCTGTTTCATCGGAAGCCGCAGCGAATTGAAACACAATCAACACCGCCAGCGTAAGATAATGCCTTGTCTTAGTGATTGAACTGCCTCCTCTAATGTCAGATAAGCTCAGGGATATACTAACATATCCGTGCAACAAATCATAGTCAGACTCCGAAGCCGTCTTATTTCCTCATAATACAAACACAAGGAAACAAGCCAGTCTATGTGATTTTAGGATGCATTTTTATTTACTACGTTTTTGTACCATAAATTGTTGCTCTGACACTATTATATAGTATAAACAATAACTTATAGCAGCTTATAACTCTTTCAAGCACCTTCCACTACCTACATTACTGTAGCTATGCTACGTAATTGTAGCAATATTTACCAAAAATCCCGTTTTTCCCCAGCCATGCGAATTGAAGAATGGCTTGTACACTGGCTTTAGAGGGCATTAATGCGAATTTCAACTATATGTATAAGTAGTAAAATACAGCTGGTAAATCAAAAGGAGAACAGACAATGGAAGATACATGTTGGATAAAGGACGAACACGGCAAGTTTCAGGGCAGACGTCCGGGCTGCAAGATGGAAAAGTCGGCAAACGGCATATTACTCGTTAAGAATTCTACAGCTGACAATGCAATACCGGTTAAAGATACGACACCTGATAAAGCCGATTCAAAAGAAACTGAGATGGATAGAAAAATACGGGAATTAATGAACAAACCTGTATCTCAACTGACAAAGGAAGAAAGAGAGTTTTTAGATAAATATATGAATAAAAAGCCTGCTGATAGAGTAAAACCCTGGATAGATGCTACTGTTTCAGCGGCCTTAGCCGTACTATTTGGGGCTGAAACTGCTGGGGCTCTTGCAATTGCCATGGTGTCAGGAGTCGTAATAGACGAAATTATGAAATATATGAAAGAGAAGTATGGCATCACAGGGGAATTAGCCGCGATGCTTGCCCCGATTATTTTAGCCATAAAGACAGGCAAAATAAACGCTGCATCAGCGGCAAAAGCAGAACAAAAGGCGGCTGTAGCAGTAGCGGAACAAAAGGCGGCTGAAGAGTCTGCAAAGGCAAGTGAAAAACGTGGCGAATGGTACGATGAAACAAAGAATAACAGCGCGTTGGCCAAGTCAGATGCAGAAAAAGAAGCAACGAAGGTAAATAAGTTAAGTACTGGCGAGGTAAAGGCTGGCGAGGCAGAGAATTTGAACCAGCAAGCTAAAAAGGCAGGCTCCGACACAAGGTTCGATGGATATAAGACAGAGGCATCTCAGGAAAGAATTCAACACTCAATGGAAGGACATTCTGACATCAAAGTAGAATTAGCCAAAGCAAGAGAGGCACGCGGCGACAACGTAAGTCCTAAGGATAAAATTCCTGAGGAAGATATTAAGGGAAAGGCTGGCAAACGCAATATGCCTTTGACAAAGGAGGATTACCAAAACATAGAAAAGTATCGTAACCAGGCGGCTAAAACTAAAAGCCCTGCAGAAGGCAGAGTCGTGTTTCAATCTATAGCAGGGAAAAAGACAATAGAAACGGTTGACTATCAGGCACGTCAAAAAGATGGGGTTATACATATGATATACGAGGTAGACCCTGTTAACAAGAAATTGACGTTAGTTACAATGTACAAAACAACAGAAAAAGTACCGCGTGCATCTCGATAAATAAAGGCGATTACTAACGATAGAGAACAAAAGCATATACAATGGTTGCTCTACTATTGTATAATAAATCAAGTTGCTAAAAGGAGGAAAACGATGACTTTTAACAAGAAAGCTATAGACACCTTTTGGATTTCTGAAATGGGAATGACACTTAGGGAATATGGTGACCGTGATGTTGGGGAGACATTTTCCAATGCGTTAACTTTTGTAGATAAAGGAATGGTGCCGTCTGAAATTATGACAAAGTCAGTTAAGAGAGTTGACATAGATCTTTATGAGGGAGTAGGCATAATACGTGACATATCCAAAGGTAATGGTCCTACCTTGTTATTTGACTGTGGAATATACGCCGTTTGTCATGATGCTACACTTCCCGTGGGAATAGAAAGTGGCTCGTTTGTAATGATGAGATTTTATCTACTATTTGATGTAGGTTATTTTGGAAGTCTTAGAATGAATGGCAAACGGCTTTCCGACGTTATCCCTGAGATGTGGTACGACTGGAAAATAAAAGATATACTAATCGAGATAGAGGATGAAATTGGAAGGAAGAACTTTGAAAACCTGCCCGTTGCTTATACTTCCTCTAAAGGAGCCATATATAAACGCATCACTGGAACCAATGTGGATGAGGACTGTGGAGAAGATTTCAATACCAGTTATGTTTTGGTATGTGAGATGCTGCAGCACGCTGATAGATAAACATTTACAGGGCGTCCCGATCCAAAAATCCCCCGATTCGCTCAGGGGCGGGCTAAGACAACTGTTTCTGCGTATTCCGGCGAAACCGTCCACCTGTTCCGGTCATGTCGACCACCTGAGA
>JADFXZ010000172.1:1497-4702 GCA_015233265.1 Nitrospirota bacterium | reverse complement strand
GTAAACATTATAAGCAATTAATATTACACTATGATGACGCATGTGTTACATTTGATTAAATTAATATTACAAGATGGTTAAATTTAAATAGATAAGACACTAATCAGAATTTTCTGGTTTTTATGATGTGACAATAATATGCGGCAGCCCCTGTGGGTTTGCGCTCAAGGGTCTCAAAATTTACGTTGTACAGCCCAAAGCGGGCATCGAGGCCGTTGAGCCACTCATAGTTGTCAATCAATGACCAGTAGAAATAACCCCTTATATCGAGACCATACTTCTTTTTGCAGTGCTCAATTGAGTCGATATGTTTCCTTATGAATCTAATCTTTTCCTGGCTGTCCTTTGTAGCTATCCCGTTTTCTGTGATTATCAGAGGGACATTCAACGCAGCGGCAGACCTCAGCACCTTTTCAAGGCCGCGTGGATATATCTCCCAGCCCATGTCGGTAAGGCCGTGGCCGTCAATATCCAAATGTCGCATCTCCACCGCCATCTTTTTAAATGGATTAAACCGTATGTGTATCCTCGTATAGTAGTTCACACCAAAGAAGTCGAGTTTTCCTTTTATTGGAACGGAAAAACTCATCTCTTCTTTAAATGGGAATTTAACCCTCAATAAACCACTGCCAAAGGCGTCAAGCAGGGATTGATTATAGAAGTGTCTGGCAAATTTGGCAAGGAGCTTATCAAGCGGGTTCCACTTGCTCCACGGGGTAAGAGCGGCCATATTGTGCGCCACACTGACCTTTGCGTCTGGATATGCGGCATGAATGATTTCATATGCACCCGCGTGGGCCTTGAGAATATTCACAAGGGCCTTAATCCCCAGCTGAGCGTCACATGTTGCCGGCGGAATACAGGCCTCAAAATAGCCTGCAAGCACAAGCACATATGGCTCGTTAAAGGTTATCCAGTATTTTACGTTGTCAACAACGGCCACAACTTTCCTCACATAGGCAAGGAATATATCCACAGAGTCATCCCTGTGCCAGGGGTATTTCTTTATAAACCAGAGGGGATGCGTAAAGTGATGCAGGGTCAGCATAGGCTCAATCCCATAGTTTTTCAGAATATCTATGATTTCCACATAGTGCTCGATTGCCTCATCATCCCATGAGTTTTCATGCGGCTGTATCCGCGACCATTCAAGCGAGAAGCGGTAGGCGTTTACCCCAAGGTCATTAAGCAGGGTGAGGTCTTTCCTGTACAGCTCATAATGGTTAGTTATTTCAGGCTTTTCACTGAGAATCGTGTCCCACGACGACCAATCGGCATTCGGAGAACCCTCAAGCTGAAAGGCACTCGTTGCGACCCCCCAGAGAAAGCCGCCATTTGAGGATTCTGTCCGTACAGGCGTTAATTCCATATCTACTATATTAAACGATGAGATGTTACATGAATATGACGAATAGATTAAGAATGGATTATATTTATGTTAAATTACGGCGAACGAGAAAAAAACTTCTGCAATTACCTCAGCGCCCACAAAAAACGTTAATGACCATGTTTATTTATAACAGACCGGCGCGTTTGAGTACCTCAGTTATGCTTGAATAGCCGGCTTCTAAATTCTTCAGCGAACGCTCCATTTTATCCCCCCTTTCCTCAAGCTCCTTGTTTTTCCTGATAGCAGGGGCAAGGGCGGTACGCCTGTCCCATATGACCGTTGTCATCAAAATGCCCATTCCACCAAAAAGAATGCCAAAGCCCCACAGCATGAATGTCATCAGCTGGTCAAATTTCTTGTCCATGTCAGCTTTAAGAGAATCCATTCTTTTGTCCAGACCGTCCATTCTTTTGTCCAGAGCATCCATTCGTGCTTCGACTCTTATTAGCCTGTCCCTGTCGTCCAACGTATAAGGAACTACCATTGTATTGGAGGAAGTCACCCCTTTTGAGCCATGGGCTGCCACAGCTTCAGCATAGGCAGATGCCGGGATAAACAGTAATAATATTAATACCGCCACAACGCCTTTCATAGTTATATTATATCTTGATAGTGACAGATATTTCAATGGCAGCGCCTGTGTCAATCAGTCCCTGTGGCCAGTAAATAAAACAGGCAGCCTTTAAAAAAAAGCCGACTATTCTCCAAGCTATCAGTCTGTTATTTTAGCTTTATAGATGCCAATGATTAATAATTTATACGTTGTCAACCACGTTTATTTATAACAAACCGGCTCGTTTGAGCGCCTCAATTATGGTTGTATTTTTGACTTCAAAATCCTTCAGTGATCGATCCATTGTGTCTGCCCTTTCCTCAAGCTCCTTGTTTTTCCTGATAGCAGGGGCAAGGGCGGTACGCCTGTCCCATATGACCGTTGTCATCAAAATGCCCATTCCACCAAAAAGAATGCCAAAGCCCCACAGCATGAATGTCATCAGCTGGTCAAATTTCTTGTCCATGTCAGCTTTAAGAGAATCCATTCTTTTGTCCAGACCGTCCATTCTTTTGTCCAGAGCATCCATTCGTGCTTCGACTCTTATTAGCCTGTCCCTGTCGTCCAACATATAAGGAACTGCCATTGTATTGGCGGAAGTCACCCCTTTTGAGCCATAGGCTGCCGCAGCTTCGGCATAGACAGATGCCGGGATAAATACTAACAATATTAATACCGCCACAACGCCTTTCATGACTATATTGTATCTTGTTAGTGACAGATATTTCAATGGATACACAAGCGTGTGTCGCACCAAAGTAGAAATGTCCTATTTGATCTGTGATCTAACAGGGAGGATGAAAGATAAAGCTCAGGGACAAAGGAGCGCGAGTACTTGCCGTGTCGGCGGGGGGCATTTGTTGTCACCCATTCCATTTTCTTTTCATATTGCCCGTCTTCCAGTGTTCACCGTTATGCGGGTATCGTCAATTAACGCTCGGAGACTTAGACCATACCAATGAGTAATTGTAACATCTATCGGAGTTAAACACCATCGGCTTTTCCTTGTGAAATAATCTGCCGTAATATGTTAATATCACTGCGTGCAGTTGAATTTTTATTATAAACGGGGTGATTAGAAATGGCTGAAGAGAAAAAGGAACCGTGGCTTAATTATCTGGCTATGACTACCGTGCTGTTTGCCGTGCTGGCTACGCTGTCTACTTTCAAGGGGGGCGGGTTTTCTACGAAGTCTCTTCTTTCACAATCCCAGGCCTCTGACCAGTGGGCATTCTATCAGGCCAAGAGCATTAAGGGTTATA
>JADFXZ010000172.1:0-1409 GCA_015233265.1 Nitrospirota bacterium | reverse complement strand
TACAGCGAACAGAGCGCCTCCATCTCTGATAAAATTAACAAATACGAGGCTGAAAAGGCTGAAATCATGGCTGAGGCCAAGAGGCTTGAGTCGATTCGCGACGATGCACAGAAACACTCTAAGGCATTTGGCATGGCAGTCATATTTCTGCAAATCGCCATTCTGCTTGGCTCAATTGCCGCCCTTATGAAAAAGAAACCCATCTGGTTCATCAGCATCACTATAGGCGCTGCTGGCGTCGTATATTTTATCAACGGGTTTCTGCTGTTCCTTGCGGTTTAATCAGACAATCCGCAATGAATTAAAAAGGGGGATGTCTCAGCCATATGGGACATACGCAAAATCGCGGGCATTCTTCGACAGGCTCAGAATGATTCAGGAGACAGGCTCAGAATGATTCAGGAGTTTATTTCGTCAGCTCGATTACGAACATTGCCCCGCCTTCCACATCTTCGTAGTGCAGGCTGCCGTCCATATTGTTTTCTATTATCACCTTTGACATGTATAGGCCGATGCCCGTTCCTTTTGAGTCTCCTTTGGTTGAAAAGTATGGCTCGAATATCTTTTCTTTGATCTTGGGGGGGATGCCGCCTCCGTTGTCGGTTATTTTTATGGTAGTGGTGCCGTTTTCTGATTTTGCGACTTCTATGATTATCCGCCCACCGTTATTGGGAAGCTCCCCATGCTCAACTCTCTCGATTATCGCGTCTTTTGCGTTATTGATTATATTTATAATTACATGCTTGAATTCATTCGGGTACCCAATGACCGTCAACCCTTCACATGGAATATCTCCGCCTGATGTATCGCCGCATACCACTTTATACTTTATGTGGTGGTTGTTGAGCTGCGCCGAGATTATCGACCAAATCTCGTCAAAAGACAGTTTTAGATTAAACTGCGACTTCTCTTTTGACGGCTTAAAAAACGTCCTGAAGTCATCGATTGTCCTCGACATGAACTGAATCTGCTCCATCGCCTTTTCAACCGTCTCGTCCATGTACTTTTTGTCTAGTTCTCCGAAGGCCTGGGCATCCTGAATGTCCTGAATTAAGACCCCAACCGCGTTTAGAGGCTGGCGCCACTGGTGGGCAATTGCCCCTATCATCTCACCCATCGCCGCCATTTTTGACTGCTGGATCATCAACTGCTCCTGGCTCTTGTATTTCTCTATCCCCTCGTCTACCCTTATTTTGAGGTCATCGGCCATTGCCTCAAGCTGCCTCGTCTTGTCGCTTACGTCTTTCTCTAACTGCTTGCGTGTTGTAATGTCTCTGATTATAGCGGTAAAGAATATCACGTCATCTACTGTCCAGCTTGAAAGCGATATCTCAAGAGGAAACTCTGTGTTGTCTTTTCTGAGGCCGTACATTTCGACGACTTTTCCAATCAGGCTGGCCTTGCCATCT
>JADFXZ010000171.1 GCA_015233265.1 Nitrospirota bacterium | reverse complement strand
ATTTACCCTGAACTTGGCGCCCTTAATATCATGAAATTAGCTACGCCTCAGAGCGCGATTATGTCAGCGGTAATCTTTAACGCCATTATTATCGTGATATTGATTCCCCTTGCCCTCAAAGGCGTAAAGTACCGTCCGCTTGGCGCTTCAGCTTTGTTAAGAAATAATCTTCTTATCTATGGAGCCGGTGGTGTTGTCGTGCCGTTTATCGGGATAAAGTTAATTGATATGTTAATCAGTATGCTACATATATTTTAAAGGAGGATAACGCTATGGCAGTTATACGAGCTTCAGTCTTATCGATGGTTGTATTTACGGTTCTATTGGGGATAGTTTATCCTGTTGCTATGACGGCTTTGGCGCAGGTGATGGCTCCAGTGAAGGCAAATGGCAGCGTTATTGTCAAAAACGGCAAGGCAATAGGCTCTGAACTCATAGGGCAGCCAATGAGTGCCCCCGGGTATTTCTGGAGCCGCCCGTCGGCCACAACGCCATATCCATATAACGCTGCATCCTCTTCGGGGTCAAACCTTGCTCAAAACAATCCGGATTTACACAAGGCGCTCTCAGAGAGGATTGCCGCGCTCAAAGCGGCAGACCCCGAAAACTTACAGCCTATTCCCATCGATTTAATCACCGCATCGGCAAGCGGCCTTGACCCGCACATCAGCCCCGCGGCTGCCGCATATCAGGCACACCGTGTTGCAGCGCATAGGGGGATAAGCGAGGCCGATGTTTTGTCGCTTATCCAACGTAATAAGGAGCCCCGTCAGTTAGGGATTTTGGGAGAGCCTGTGGTAAATGTTTTAAAGTTGAACATTGCCCTTGATAACTTAGACGGCAAAAGCGCTAAATAAATCGAACGAAGGATGGGATTACTTTACTTGACGTCATTAGAAGTGCGACAATAAAACCAGGTGGACAATATGGAAGACCAAAGACCGTCGCCGGATGATCTGCTGGCAAAGTTTAAACAGGAGGAGGCGCGCAGACGCCTCGGCAGCCTGAAGATCTTCTTCGGGGCAGCCCCGGGTGTGGGAAAGACCTATGCCATGCTTGAGGCCGCAAGGAAAAAGAAATCAGAAGGCGTCGATGTCGTCGTAGGCATAGTGGAGACACATGGGCGCAAGGAGACAGAGAAACTCCTTAGCGGCATAGAGGTCATGGGCCGCACAAGTATCGATTACCGCGGCGCCGTATTATATGAGTTTGACATTGATGAGGCCATCTCCCGCGCCCCAGCTCTTATCCTGCTTGATGAGCTTGCACACACGAACGCCCCCGGAAGCCGCCACAAAAAGAGATGGCAGGACTGTTTTGAACTTCTCGAGGCCGGTATGGATGTTTATTCGACACTCAATGTCCAGCACGTCGAGAGCCTCAGCGACGTTGTTACACAAATTACCGGTGTAGCGATTAGGGAGACCCTGCCTGATTTAGTTATAGAACGGGCAGATGAGATTGCCCTTGTCGATATCACCCCTGATGAGCTTTTACAAAGGTTAAAGGATGGGAAGGTATATATGGCTGAGCTTGCGGCTCAGGCAAGCGGGAGTTTTTTCAGAAAAGGAAATCTACTTGCCCTCAGAGAATTGGCCCTTCGCACGACTGCCGGGCGTGTCGATGAGCAGATGCAGGATTATCGTGAAAGAAACAGCGTCAAAGAGGTGTGGCCTGCCTCTGAGCGAATTTTGGTAAGCATAAGCTCAAATCCGCGCTCCATACGCCTGATACGAGCGGCAAAGGCAATGGCCTCAGCCTTTAGGGCAGACTGGATAGCGGTTAACGTAGAGGCCCCGTCAAAGGTAAAACCAACAAAGGCCGATCTTGCAAAACTGGCTGGGCATATTCGGTTGGCCGAAACCCTCGGCGCTGAAACTGTCACGCTTGCGGCACAGAAGGCCAGCGATGAGATACTTCGATACGCCAGAAGCCGCAATGTCACTAAAATCACCATAGGAAAGCCCGCCCACCCACGCTGGAAGGACATTTTATTTGGTTCTATGCTCGATGAGATAGTGCGCGGAAGCGGTGATATTGACGTATACGTGATAAGCGGCAATAGTGGTCAGCCGCTGTCTGAGCCGCTTACAAAACCAAAAAGACAGCGCCTGAGAATCCGTGACATTATCCTCAGTGCCGTCACAGTTGCCGTATGTACTGCCGCCTCGGAAGTGATGGACAACTATGCCGCCCTTGCCGATATAGCAATGCTTTATCTGCTGGGTGTGGTCTTTACGGCAACACGCGCTGGTCAAAAGCCGTCTTATGTGACTGCGCTGTTTAGTGTTTTAGCGTTTGATTTTTTCTTCGTACCGCCTCGCTATAGCTTTGAGGTCAGCACTCCCGCGTATCTCGTTACATTTGCCGTAATGTTTTCCATAGCGGTAGTTATAAGCAAACTCACCTCAAGGGTCAAGGCACAGGCCGATTCGGCAAGGAAGCGCCAACAGGTAACGGCGTCGCTGTATAACCTTAGCCGTAAGCTGGTCAACAGGCAGGACATAGAACATATGTGTACGCTTGTAATAACTCATATAGCCGAGGTCTTGTCCTGCCGTGCGGTCGTGTTGCTGCCGGATGAAGAGGGTAAGATGGCTGTCAGAGGAGTTGCTCCTGAGCACTTTAATCTCGACCCAAAAGAGTACAGCGTTGCAAAGTGGTGTTTTGACCACAGGCAGCGGGCAGGGTTTTCCACAGATACTCTGGCTGGCGCCGCGGCATTGTATCTGCCTCTTGTGGCATCAGAAAAGGCTGTGGGGGTAATCGGGGTACTAATTGAACCTGGTCATGGAGTATTTGACCATGACGAACTTCATGTGTTGGAGAATTTTGCAAATCAGACAGCTATGGCAATCGAGCGTATGATGCTCTCAACAGAGGCTCAAGATGCCCTGTTGAAAGCGGAGACTGAAACTCTGAGAAATACGCTTCTGAGTTCTATATCCCATGACTTACGCACCCCGCTTGCTGCCATTACCGGCTCAGCCTCCACCCTTCTTGAAAAAGACATGGCCTTCGATGCTCAACAAGGACATGAGCTGCTTCAAACTATATACGAGGAGGCGGAGCATCTTAATCAGATAATCAGAAATATTCTTAACATGACACGCATAGAGGCCGGCGGCATAAGCGTAAAGCGGCAGTGGCAGTATATCGATGAGATCGTGGGGGCTGCCCTCAACCGCATGTCGGAGAAACTTGGAGACAGAGCTATCGAGATGAGTTTCCCCGAGGATCTGCCGATGCTCTCTTTTGACCCGCTTCTGATTGAGCAGGTATTAATGAACCTCCTGGATAATGCTATTAAATACACGCTGCCCAATACGCCTATAACTCTTTCGGCTGTGAATAAGAATGGCTTTCTCACTATCGAGGTCAAAGACAGGGGGCCAGGGTTGCCGCAGGGTGAAGAGGAGCGCATATTCGACAAATTCGTGCGAAGCAGTTCTAAAGGCGGGGGGATAGGGCTTGGGCTGACCATCTGCCGCGCGATTATAACCGCGCATGGAGGGCAAATCAGCGCACAAAACAGCAACGATGGCGGTGCCGCGTTTAGTTTTTCACTCCCCGTTGAAACACAACCTGAGACTGCCCCAATGAGTGAGATAAAATGGAAAACGGTCTGATTCTTCTCATTGAGGATGAGGCTCAAATGCGTCGCTTTTTGGCAATTACAATTAAGGGGCACGGCTACAGGCTAATTGAGTCAGAAACTGCAAAGGACGGCCTGATGCAGGCAGCCATGAGAAATCCCGACGTTATCCTGCTGGATTTAGGACTGCCCGATATGGATGGCATCGAGGTAATCAAGCAGCTTCGCAGCTGGAGTGACACCTCTGTTATAGTCATCTCGGCAAGGGAACAAGAGGAGGACAAGATAAGGGCGCTTGATATGGGGGCGGACGACTATCTTACGAAACCATTCAGCGCCGGTGAGCTGCTTGCCCGCATACGAGTAGCACTCCGGCACAAGACACCACTGCAGCCGGGGGAGCATATCTTTAGTGTGTTCGACATGAAGGTTAATCTCTCAATGCGGCAGGTGTTTATAAAGGACGCCGAGATTCACTTAACGCCAATCGAGTACAGCCTATTAACGGTATTAATAAAAAACGCGGGCAAGGTAGTAACCCATACGCACCTGCTTAAAGAGGTCTGGGGGGCAAACTACGCAAACGAGACACAATATCTGAGAGTCTACATGGCGCAGCTTCGCCGCAAGCTCGAATCTAACCCGGCACGTCCAAAGTTCCTAATAAATGAACCGGCAATCGGTTACAGACTCAAACTATCATAAATCTGTTGGGGCAAGCAAACAGCGATAGCGACCGATTATCCTATAGACAAACCCGTCATATTGAAGGTACAATACAGTCATGGAAGCACTTACAATCGAACGGGATTTAGACTTAACGGAGATAATCAATGGGGAGGAAATTGTGTCGCCTAGCCCTTTTAGTAAACATCAGATAATCAGCCAAAGAATACTGTGGGCGGTGCTTTCTCATGTCAAAAAAAACGATTTAGGTAATGTGTTGTACTCCCCGCTTGACGTCATTCTTGAGGAAGGCTTAAACAGGCTTCAGCCCGACATATTGTTTATCAGGAAAGAAAACACGGCGATCATTCAGGATTGGATACGAGGAGTACCGGATATGGTGTGTGAGATAGTTTCACAAGGGTCATTCAGATGGGATACCGA
>JADFXZ010000001.1:5194-40054 GCA_015233265.1 Nitrospirota bacterium | reverse complement strand
GAGGGGTATATCTTAAGTCCACTAAAAAGTGGTCTTGACAAAGGGGTCCACTTTACTCACCCCTCGTTTCTGATTTCTCTGATATTATACCATTTCCCCTGATTTATTGAGACGTTAGAGTTTATGGACAGACTCTATTTAGACAGTAAAAATGATTCTTCATCTGAAATCACCCAGTCGAATCATCCTGAGCTTGTCGAAGGATTGCCGATTTATGGAGAAATAATATACAAAGGAGCATCCTTCGACAGGCTCAGGATGATTCTAATTTGCATGAACAATCTCCGGAATCTATTATGACACAGTCTGCAGGCTGGAATGACAGAAAGGGACAAGGATGACAACAAACTATGCAACTACCGCTTACTTAATGATGGAGAATAAATTTGCCCCTGTTTTACAAGACTTGGCGTTGCCACTATCAAGCCGGTCATGATAACTTATATAGACTATGGATGTTGTAATTCGGGCAGATGCGTATCCTGAAATCGGCACGGGGCATCTTATGCGCTGTCTGGCGCTTGGGCAGGCGTTTAGAGAGTGTGGCTGGCGGGTTTCGTTTACTACTTATTGTCAATCGCGCGGCCTTATAGAAAGGCTGCTAGCGCCACAGGAGGGCTTTGACGTCCGGCTTCTCACGTGTGCCGCTGACACAGTTGTCCAGCCGTATAGTACCTCATGGGCAGTTGCCGATGGCGTGGCCTTTGACAGCCGTTTTCATAAATCCCTGAAGGACGCAGGCTCTAAAGTCCTCATCATCGACGACATGGCAGCCCTGGACTTCTACTACGGCGATATCGTCCTGAATCAAAACCTCCATGCCCACGGACTTACGTACAATCACGCACCCGGCACAAAGCTCCTCTTAGGGACGCAGTTTATTCTTCTGAGGCGGGAGTTTATCAGACACCGTGGCATCGAAAAAACTATCACAGAGGCGTGCGCTAACGTACTTCTAACCCTTGGCGGGGCAGACAGGGACAATTTCACTCTAAAGGTCTTAACTGCTATCAAAGACCTCAAAGCAATCAGGATAACCGTCGTAGTTGGCGCGGGAAACCCGAATATCGAATCGATTAAAGCGGTAAAGACTGCAAGCCCCGTGACAATCCTGCAGAACGTTACAGATATGGCAAGCCTTATGGCCTCACAGGACGCCGCCATTACATCCGGGGGGACTACAGTGTGGGAACTGGCCTTTATGGGTGTGCCTAGTGTGGTGGGCAGGATTACCCCAATTGAGGATTTTCTTGTTTCGGGATTAAACAGCCTCGGATTATTTATCGACACCGGATGGTTTAAGACCGCCACTGAAGACGAAATCAGGGGAAATCTGTTAAAATTAGTGACAAATGTGAAACTAAGAAAGACACAGTCAGCACTTGCCCAAAGGCTTGTCGACGGATTTGGCAGCCACAGGGTAATACAGGCTATGGAAGCCGTAGAGATAATAAGGGGGATGTGAATGTGAATCCTGATTTTAAAGACACACGATGTGTTGTAACCGGAGGGGCCGGGGTAATAGGACGGCAACTCATTAATATTATCTCTGAGGCCGGGGGGACTGTCTTGTCGATAGATAAAAACCCGCTGCCAAAAGCAATTAATGCCGCTGGCATCACCCATATCACCAAAGACCTTGCCACAGACTCTATAGACGAGATTGAGGCATTTCAACCAGAGGTCATGTTCCACCTTGCGGCGGCCTTTGAGCGCTCAAAGGAATCGCCTGAGTTCTGGGGTGTCAACTGGAAAGACAACACCCTGTTAAGCCACAAAATTGCAGATGCGGCAAGCCGCGTTAAGACGCTTAGCGTATTTATATTTGCCTCGTCATATCTTATATATTCCCCAGCGCTCTATATGTCTGACTCTCTGCGGCCAGACCCCGTTTACCTCAGAGAAGACTCCCCCGTTGCTGCGCGAAACGTCACAGGGGCATCAAAATATTACACCGAGAAGGAGCTTGATTTTATAATGGAGTATCTCAGGCCTGACCTCAGGGCAGTCCATGCCAGGATATACCGCGTCTATGGCAAAGGCTCCAGAGATATAATATCGCGATGGGTAAGGGCAGCCTTAAACGGCGCACCATTGACTGCCTATAACAAGGACAACCGTTTTGACTATATCTATGCCCGCGACGTGGCCCATGGGCTGTATAGGCTTGCCCTGGCAGAGGGGGCAGCAGGCGTGGTAAATCTTGGCTCAGGCCAAAGCCATAGCGTAGGGGATGTCCTGCGTGCGCTTTCCTGCCTTATCGATGTAAAAATAATTGACCGCGGCTCAACTGAGCTATACGAAAACAGTACGGCAGACATCGGGCTGCTCACAAATCTCACAAATTGGCACCCCCCAACGACACTTTCTCAGGGCATAGAGGAGATAATCCAATACGAACGTGAGGTCTTAAAGGCCGCCCCATGAATGTCCTCATTACAAGCGCCTCAAGAAAGGTGACTCTTGTCAGATGCTTTAAAGAGGCGCTCAAAAAAGAAGGCGGAGGTCACGTATATGCAGCCGACATAAGCCCGCTGTCAGCGGCGCTCTATGCGGCAGACGGCCATTTCCTCATCCCCCGTGACGATGACCCCAATTTTATTGCCACATTAATCACCATTTGTGAGGCCAATAAGGTACGCCTTATAGTCCCAACAAGGGACGAGGAACTCCCCATATTTGCGGAGCAACTTGACAGGTTTCGCTCCATTGGAACAACTGTAATGGTTGCCCCGCCTCAGACGATTGCTATCTGCCAGGACAAGAGGTTGTTCGTAAATTATTGTCAATCGCATGGATTTGAATCGCCGCACTGCTATAACATTGCCGCAGATGGGGGCGGCGCAGATAGTATTCATTACCCTGTCTTTTTAAAGCCGCGATTTGGCAAAGGAAGCGCTAAAGTCGCACGGCTCGACAGTGAAGATGCCCTAAGATTTCTGCTTGAGGCCGACCCTGAGGCAATCGTTCAGGAGTATATTCAGGCTGATGAGTATACCATAGATGTATTTATCGATTTCACCGGACAGGTGATTTCCGCCGTCCCGCGCCGACGCATTGGGGTATTTGGCGGCGAGTCATTTATTGGCAAAACGCTTAACAACCCGCAACTCATTGCCGAGGCGGCAAGGCTTTCGCAGCAGCTCGGGCTGGTAGGGCATAATACGATTCAGTGTTTTTTAGATGGTGCCAAGGTAAAGTTCATAGAGATAAACCCGCGCTTCGGCGGTGGGGCATCGCTTTCGATTGCGGCTGGGGCAGATACGCCACGCTTTGTCATTAAACTCTTAAACGGTGAGAAATTAACCCCTGTGCTTGGGCAATTCAAAGACGGCCTCCATATGCTCAGATATACAGAGGACATGTACCTTGACGCCTCACAGATAAGGGCAATTAAGTGACAGCCGCGGCGCTCTTTGACCTTGACGACACACTCTACCGTGAAACGGACTATGTAGAGAGTGGATTTAGGGCTGTGGCGGGCTTCATAAGCAGCCATTACGGCATTGATGAGGATATTGTCTTGCAAGAGGCAATTGAAATACTCAAGGGGTTTGGACGCGGGAAGGTGTTTGATATACTCCTTGAAAGGCTCCATATATTTGACAAGGAGACGATTCGTTATCTCATATACATTTACCGCACTCACGAACCCGCCATCAGCGTGTATCCGGAGGTTATTCCAATACTTGAACAGCTGCGCGCCTCAGGCGTTAAAACCGGTCTGATAACTGACGGCATGGCAGTTGTCCAGAAACACAAGGTCTCTGCCCTGGGGATAGCCAGACTTTTCGATGTAATCATCTATACGGATGCCATTGGCAGGGAATTCTGGAAACCCTCCCCCGTGCCGTTTAAGATGGCGCTGAAGATGCTTGGCGTCCCGGCCAGCGACTGCGTATATATTGGTGATGACTCGTCGAAAGACTTTTTTGCTCCAAATGTACTTGGCATGAAAAGTGTTCAGATTAAGCGTGAGCCCGGCATTAATAAACCCGCGCCCAAGGTGAAATTATATTCGGCACAGAAAATTATCAACAATTTATCTGAGTACTTCGGAGATGATGTGTGACAATAACGATTAATGACAGGAAAATTGGACCGGGTGAGCCGGTCTTCATAATTGCCGAGCTCTCGGCCAACCACGGTCAGGACTTTTCTATTGCCCTTGAGTCGATTACCGCAATGAAAGAGGCAGGGGCAGACGCCGTCAAACTTCAGACCTATCGCCCGGATACGATAACGCTGGACTCTGAGCGTGATTGTTTTCAAATAAATCAGGGCACTATTTGGGATGGGAAAACCCTGTATCAGCTCTATACTGAGGCCGCTACCCCGTGGGACTGGTACCCGCGCCTGAGGCGGGCGGCTTCCATGCTTGGCCTCATATGTTTTTCCTCCCCGTTTGACAAGACCGCTGTGGACTATCTTGAGTCGATGGAGGCCCCGGCGTACAAGATTGCCTCGTTTGAGATAACCGACATCCCTCTGATTCAATATGCGGCCTCAAAGGGTAAACCTATAATTCTATCAACCGGTATTGCCGAATTACTGGACATTGAGGAGGCAATTTCTGCCATCAGACAAACCGGCAACAATGAGATCGCCATACTGAAGTGCGCCTCTGTCTATCCCACGCCGTTTGAGGAGCTGAACCTCCGGGCAATGCCATATCTGGCAGAGCGCTTTGGCGTGGTAACGGGGCTTTCAGACCATACGACGGGGCACTTGGCGGCTGCGGCGGCAGCAGCGCTTGGGGCCTCGATTATAGAAAAACATTTTATACTGGATAAGGCTATGGGAGGCCCGGACGCCCAATTTTCGCTTGACCCCGCTGAGTTTGCTGAAATGGTGCGGGCTGTCAGAGATGTGGAGAGAGCGCTTGGCAGGGCAGATTACACTATCTCAGAGAAGGTGGGAAAAAGCAGGCAACACGCCCGTTCGCTGTTTGCAGTGGAGGCAATTGCAGCACTTGAGCCGTTTACCGAGGCAAATGTCAAATCAATACGTCCGGGCTTTGGCCTTCACCCGCGTTTTTTAAATATCATTCTGGGCAAGAGGGCAAAGGTCAATATAGAAAAAGGGACTCCGCTGAGAATGGACATGATTTGTGATTAACTCTTATTATGACAATTGTTAAAGACGCTGTAGTAGTAGGGGCGGGGGCCTCCGGGCTGTTTGCCGCGGCTTTCGCAGGTAGGCGCGGCAGGCGCGTGGTAGTGTTGGAGCGCTCGGCAGTCTTAGGTAGTAAGATAAGGGTCTCAGGCGGCGGCAGGTGCAACTTCACAAATCTCAACGTCTCTATAGATAATTACATATCCCAAAACCCACGCTTTTGCAAATCCGCCCTTGCTGGATTCACCCCTGATGATTTGTTGCAAATGATAGACAGAGACGGCATCAGGTATTTTGAGAAGGAACACGGCCAGCTGTTTTGCAAGGGGACATCAGGGGAGATAATTGCTATGCTGCGCAGACTGTGTGAAGAGACTCACGTAGAGATTATATACACTACAAAGATTCACGACATCTCAAAGCGCGGCGATGTGTTTGTTGTAGTCACCAATAACGGCATATTCCACTGTGCGTCGCTGGTACTGGCAACGGGCGGCATATCATATCCACAGCTTGGGGCAACCCCGTTTGGGTATAGAATTGCGGGGCAGTTTGGCCTCAATGTCATCCCCACGCATCCTGCCCTTGTGCCCTTTGCGTTTAATGCGCAAGACGCAGGCAATTTTGGTGGTCTTGCAGGCATCTCAATTGAGGCTGAGGTCAGCTGCAACAAAAAGACATTTCGCGGCGGCGTGCTATTTACGCAAAGGGGTCTAAGCGGCCCGCCCATCCTTCAGGTCTCCTCGTACTGGCGGCAGGGGGATGCTATCTCGATAAATCTTTTTCCCGATGCGGATGCCTATGAGTATCTGCTGAGCAGACGCTCCCTCAAGGCAGAGCTTCACAATATACTGGAGTTTCCAAAGAACTTCGCCCGCAGATGGTGTGAGATTCACTCCTTTATCAAACCAATAAACCAGATTAATGACAGACAGTTAAAAGAAATAGCCGACCAGCTTCAGAATTGGAGACTATGCCCGGCAAAGACCGAAGGCCACAAGCGCGCTGAGGCAGTAACCGGCGGGGTAGACACGGCGGAGTTGTCGTCAAAGACAATGGAGGCAAAAAAGGTAAAAGGCCTGTATTTCACGGGCGAGGTGATAGACGTAACCGGCCAGTTAGGTGGCTATAACCTTCACTGGGCCTGGGCAAGCGGCTGTGCGTGTGGGAGATACATGTAGCCGTAACTAAAGGCTTACAAGAGATTATAATGCGAGACGTCCTCATTATTGCGTTGACAGATTTCCCTTGAATATGCGATCATTATTAATAATGTCAATGAACGGCATTATTGTGAGGGGCTTATGAAATTAGATTTGAAAAGTATGTATAACTACCTGATATCGCATACCTTTCCAGGGTTTTTACTGTTAATCGAATGTTTGTTGGCTCTTCAATGGTTTTTTAAAGTAGATGTATTCGCTGCTTTAGAAAAGATTTTGTCAAAAGACTCAGGCAGTATTGTTGTGCTTTCGATAATTGCCTATGCTTTTTCCACCTTATTAGGTATTATTGTCGATGGTATTCATCATCTTATTGACGATATGACAGACGATATGACAGAAGGTACGGAGAAATTCTCTGCAATATATAATGAAGCAGAGCATGAAACATAGAGGGGGCATTTTTGCAAACGGTAGAAGTTGTAAATGAGTTTAATAAAGAAATACTTAGGGATATCTTGTTTATCCATCGCAATGCTTTTTCGCCTGAATGGGTATATATTGATGATGAAGTATATTATAGGATGAAACTTAGAGATAAAAATAGCATCAATATTTTACTTAATGAAGACGAGCTGAGAATTGGTCATCTGCTGGCAATTCCTCATAACGATGTACTTGAGGAGTTAAAAGAGGATGACACTGAAATGAAAGAAGACAGCATGAGCTACTATATCGAGACTGTCGCGATCCTTCCTGATTTCAGAGGGAGAAAGGGATTTTCTCAAATGTTAGAACATCTCATCCATGAATTAAAAATGAGGGGAATCCATAAATTATCTCTTCATGCAAGAGTTTTAAACAATTTAAGCACAATTATACAAAATAAATTAAGAATTACCGAAATAAGGAGAATCGATAAATGGAAATACCACGATTATAAAGAACCAACAGACTATATTGAAGCTGTATTTGATTCCTCAAATTTAGTACGCACAATATCGACAGCAATATTAGACAAACAGACTTCTTTTGTCTGATTTTCAGGGTACACAGCTCTGCAACCACAGCATAGGAGTCTGCACAACTTTCTGTAATCAATGCTACCCAGTCGCGGGCACGGCCTATGCCAATAATGTCCTCTTGTCCCTTCAGTAGCAAATGCTCGCCGGTCACATGTTGCTATGCGGAAAAAATATCCTACTATAGGAATATTTTTCCTGCTTTTTGCATCGTTGTGACGCTATGATTGTGTTACCAGTGGCGATTCCAGACCTTGGCATGATATATGCAAGCATATCACTTCAGTGCGGTTATGAGTAAATTGAATTCAGATTGGCACGATGATGCGTGGCGGCGAGCCGCGGCGTGTTTCTGAATCTAATTTTATCAATACCAACCTTTCATAATTTATTAAGAATATTTGTAATATATCTTGCTTGAGTAATTATAAAATAACATATATCATAGTTTATATTATCATTAATTATATCTTTCTATAAATAAATAGACTAAACTTTTACGTGACCAGTTGTGTCTAAGTTATATTAAACCAACTTGATTGGTGAAACGAAAACGGTTAATAAGGAGAACTATATGGTAGCAGCAGCGATAAGCGGACAGGCAAATCCATATGTGGCACAGCAGACACAAAGTGGTAAACACGCTCACGGACACCATCATAAGAAATCCGCCTCAGGGCAGACACAATCATCCTCACAGTCTGGAAGCACTGCATCGAATCAGAACAGCAGTACATCCAGCGTGTTAAACATCACCGCGTAGCAGCTGTGTGGGCAGCCCGAAGGATAGTGCCATATTTTGAATCTAACTCAGGAGGTTTGTATGTCAGTTGACAGCATTAGCAGTAGTTTAGTATACAGTAGTTATCAGCAGTCCACATTGATTCAGAGTTCTCAAACTTCGGGTGTTGCCCGCGACACTGACGGCGATAACGACCAGGGTTCAGTTGGTGCCTCACAAGGCGGTGGGCATAAAAATGGCTTGATGAGCAGCATAATGCAGACGTTAAGCCAGCTTGGCATTACACCCGACTCCCTGAGCAGCTCGGCGTCAGCCCCAGCTTCGGCATCAGAAGCCAGCACGCAATCAGGCTACAACAGTGACACGGAGGCCCTCCATGCCTTCATGCACACCCTGTTTCAGGCTCTTAAACAAAATTCGCAGACCACTCAATCGGCCTCTGCCAACAGCGGCGGTACATCCAGCCCTTCGGAGCAGTATGCAAACATGACAGCTAATCTCCAAAATCTCCTGCAGGGTCTTAGCTCAAATACGGCGGCAGCCAACAGCGGCACATCTGCGCTGAATACTGCCTTTGAAAACCTGATTCAGACACTGCAAGGCAGTAACGGCAACTCATCAAGCACTTCAGATAACGCGACAGGCACTGCGCCAACACTTGCGGCGTTTCTGCAGACGCTGATTCAAAACCTGCCGGCTCAACAGCAAAGCGCCGGTACCACCGAGGCCGCAGGCAGTATTGTCAACATCGCTGCATAGTGTTAAGCATGTTTTAAGCAGCAGATTTACAGATTCTCTGCGATAGCTGGAAAAGGAAAGCCCCCATCGGGGGGCTTTCCGCAGCGTTGCACTTGCCGTCACTGAATAATACGAATCCTCTTATCGACCGGATTTTTCAGGTTTTTAAGTGTCTTGATATAGTCTATAAAGACCTCTGAGTCTACGAAACCGGTGTCGATGGAGGAACTTGCAGCCTGCAGCGGTGAAACTGCCACCGTCCCCTGTGCGGGCATGAATTTATCGCCCCCTTTGGCGATGTATTCGCTTAGGGCTATTTTATAGAAGGAGTCAGGTTTTACGGGTACGTAGGTCTTTGCAGTCTTTACCTCCATGCCTGTGACGCGCTGCCCCTTTGGCCTGGACATATCCAGTGTGAGTCTTAGGCCGGAGACGTAAATAACGGGTGGATTTTTCATTTTACTTAGCTGAAACTCTATGGTTGACTCTATGGCGTCTTTTATCTGGCAGCCTTTGAGCTTCAGGACATATATCGTATTGTTAAAGGGCATGAGGGAGTAGGCATCGGCGATTGAGATTGCGCCCTTTGGCAGGTCTATTCGCACACCACCGGCGTTCATAAAGGCGGCAACTGCCCCTGAGGCGGCGGTCTTTGCAAGCATACTGTCAGTAATAATCGGCCCTGGCCCCTGGTTGTTCGCACGTGTAAGCGCCTCCAGCGCATAGGCTACCGTCTCGCTCATAAAGCCCTTAATCGGTGCGGTATAGTTATCGAGTTTCAGCTGCGCTTGCATGTCTGCTTTAACTATCTGAAACGCTGGGGTTGAGGCAATATGACCGTTCATGACAGATTCGTAAAATTGCGCCGCCTCCGGGGGCTTATTTGCCGGGGTATCAGGCAGGATAATCATCGGCTCCCCACGGTAAGAGACAATCCTGCCATTGTCATCAAAATCGACATCTAAGAGGCCAAGCACCTTGCCAAACTCCCATGACGTAACAACAAGCACAGTGGAGTTGTCAGCGGCGCGTACCTCTGTCGGGTATGGGCCAATGGGGTGCAGACCAGTCTGCCTGAGTGAGTCATCCCCTAAGAGCGTATGAGAATGTCCGCCTACGATGACATCGATACCAGAGACTGCGCGGGCAAGTGCGAGATCAACATCGTAACCAACATGTGACAATAGGATTATAATGTTCACGCCCTGGCTGGTGAGGGCGGAGACGGCCTTCTGGGCAGATTGAGCAATATCGCCAAACTTAACGGTTTTGCCTGGCTTGGAAATCGATGGCGTCTCAGTCGTGGTAAGGCCGACAATGCCTATCTTGCGGCCATTTTTTTCTATAATCGTATAGGGCTTAATCAGACCATTAAGCGGGGAGTCTGTGGCAATGTCAAGATTTGCCGAGACGACTGGAAAAGATGCCTTTCTGATAAACTCCGCAAGGACAGATGGACCCTTGTCGAATTCGTGGTTGCCTGTTGTCATGGCGTCAAGGTGCATCGCGTTGAGGAAATCTACATCCGCAAGTCCGTGGTATTTCGAGAAAAACACCGTCCCGGTAAACACATCCCCGGCGTGAAGGAATAAGAGATTCGGGTGAGATTCCCTTATGCCTGAGAGTGCACCGGCAATCCAGGGAAACCCACCCGCTAGCACAGTGAACGAGTGGCCGTTGTCTGTCAGTGAGACAGCAGACGGCTCAAGATGGCCGTGCGTGTCATTGAGATGCGCTATGGACAGGTTATATATTTCGTCGGCGCTATCTGAAACGCCATACATCAACAACCCAAACAAAACGGCGGCTATGAGCATCAGCCTTTTCGATGTTGTATTCATACATTGCCCCCTTATCTCAATAAAGTTTATAATGCAGCGCCAATAAAACGCTATACCGTAGCACTATGATATATAAAAACTCACTATAAAGGCCATAGCCTACAAGGGCAAACCACGGCAAATTTATTCTCCATTATACGCAGGCGGTAGTTGCCAGTTTGCTTGACATCCACAGGTAACGCGATTCTCAACTTTTTTGTTGTCCTTGTCCTGTCCGTCATTCCGGCTTGTCCGGAATCTGCACTTAGTTCCGTGTTTTATAAGGGTATTTTGAATATGCGAGTGTTAGGGACAGATTCCGGACAACAGACTGTGTCATAATAGATTCCGAGATTGTTCATGCAAATTAGAATCATCCTGAGCCTGTCGAAGGATGCTCCTTTGTATATCTTTTCCCCATACATCGGCAATCCTTCGACAAGCTCAGGATGATTCGACAGGGTGATTTCAGATGAAGAATCATTTTTACTGTCTTTTTAGTGATTTGATGTGGTTGGTTTTCTATTGTGACACAGTCTGCAAGCCGGAATGACGGCAAGGAACAAGGCAGACTGCTTACATAGGCAATTTATGCTTTATTTTTCAAATGCGTTTGACCTGCCATAGCCTAAAACCGATATAGTGGGATTAATTTCTTGACAAAAATACACTGGATATGATACCACAACCATATAGCAGTTGGGCCGCTATATCCAGCAATAAACGGTATGACAACGGTGGATTCCATCTTGTCTGCCTAAAGGTGGTCACTACTTAGCGAATGAGGTGGAGCAGCGTATGTCAGAAAAGAATGCGAAGTCAAACGAGATTCAGGAGTTAATCAAGAAGGCATGGAATGATGAGGCTTTCAAAGCAAAACTACTTACAGACACCAATGCAGCGCTAAAAGAACATGGCATAGACGTTCCGGCAGGTGTAACAATAAAAGCGGTAGAAAATACGGCAAACGTTATTCATATATTAATTCCTCAAAAACCAACAAGCATAAGCGAATTAAGTGATGAGCAACTACAACAGGCGGCAGGTGGAATCTCATCTACTTACGGTACTGTTATAGTGGACGGTACTGTTATAGTGAATAATATCAGTACAAATATTACTAATACATCAGCAGCGGGGGCGCAGTAGGGCAGCTTCCGTTATAGCACAATGCAACGCCTATTAAAACGGTAAAATCAATGACGCAATACCGTCCAAAGCGTTTGTTTGGGTGCTGCAATAACGGTTCTGCTAGGGAGTGAAGGCAATCGCTGGTCATTGACCGTCTGGTGCATCACCTTTGATGCAGAGGGAAACCGTTTTTCCGCAATGTTTTTTGCAGCGTAAACCAAAGACGGACGATTATTACCTAATGAGGAGGAAGCAGTGTATGTCAGAAAAGAATGCTAAGCCAAACAAGATGCAGGAGTTAATCAAGAAGGCATGGAAAGATGAGGCGTTTAAAACAAAACTACTATCTGATACAATGGCAGCACTAAAAGAACAGGACATAGACGTACCGGTAGGTATAACAATAAAAGCTGTAGAAAATACGGCAACCCACATAACATTAATAATACCATCAAAGCCAGAACCCAGCGAGTTATCAGAGGCTGATATGTCAAAAATCGCAGGCGGAGGATGCTCCAACACCAAAGACTGCGGCGAGTCATTGTCCTGCTGGAGCAAAGGGGTGACATGGTAATGCAGCAATTCTCGGTGAAGAAAAATACAAGGGATGGAGGGGAAAAAGCACGGTAATTTTGTTCTGACAGATAAAACAAGTAGTCATCGGAAGTTGTAATGATTTCTGGACTATCCTTTTCTTAGTCTGTCATTCCGGCTTGTCCGGAATCTGTCCTTATATCGCAAAATAGGAAAAATCATCATGAAACAACCATTTAAGGGACGATTCCGGACAAGCCGGAATGATGGAAAGGGACTAAAGATGTCAATAAACTATGCAACTAGCTCTTACTTATGATGGAGAACAAATTTACCTTGGGCTGCCCCTCTATTGACAAATCCGCGGCGGCTTTGTATTATATATGTGTCGCGCTTGTATCTCACATTTGAATGAGATGACTATTTCAGCTTTGGAGGCATCAATGGCTAAGAAAACCACAGGACAATTTGACGACATTATTGAATCCGCCGCAAAATTTGTCGAACAGCAAAAAGGCGTCTGGGACCACACCGCCTGGACTGACTTTCTCTCGGGTATCAGCAAAATGGGATTCGACGTAGACGGGCAGATGAAGGCTTATCTTGGGTCACTTCTGGAATCTATGAAAAAATACTATAGCACTGCCAGCTCTACCGAGGGCATAACCGCTACCATGAAAGGCATTGCTGAGAACACGGTCAGCTTCATCACCAAAACAAAGGGCAGCTGGGATCACTCGGGCTGGGAAGAGTACCTTAAAGATATGCAGAAAAAAGGTGCTGAACTCTCAGAGGAGACTACTAAATATCTCGGCAGCGTACTGGAAATCTCTAAAGAACTCTATCTGCTTCCCAATCTTGCATCAAAAATGATGTCAAAAGGGCTTTCAAAGAAGGCCTGAAATATTTAGAGTAGACTGAAGCCCTGCCAGATAACGGGACGTGTTCGAATCCAATGGTTAACGCGTTTTTCATTGGCGGCTGGTTGTTTGCAGATTGGCACGAGGAGCGTGACGATGAGAAAAGCAGTATTTTCTATGTTGTTGGTAGTTGCACTGTCTATGGCCGGGTGCGGGTATGTATCCGACGGGCCTTTCGGTTGGGCGATGACTAATCACAGGACGCCCGTTGCTAAAGGCCGTGCCGCATCAGGTTTCAAGGAGGGACAGGCATGTATTTACTCCTTTTTTGGATTGGTTAGTATTGGAGACGCTGGAATCGAAGCTGCCATGCGAGACGGCGGTATCAAGGATGTTTTTACTGTTGACAGCTACAGCCAGAACTTTTTCGGCACATACACAAGGCAGTGCACTGTGGCAGTCGGGGCTTAACCGTCACAGGATTGCAGATCATGCAGTGGGGCGCTGGTAAAGTACGGGGGCTTGGATCGCGCATTTGACAGACGAGCATCGAGTTTGGTACAATTATAGTTCATGAAAATAGCAATTACAGGAAAGGGAGGAGTCGGCAAAACCACGCTTGCCGCAATGCTCAGCCACTTGTATGTCCGCGATGGCAGACGCGTTATAGCCGTTGACGCTGACCCCGATGCAAATCTGGCCTCAGCCCTCGGGCTTTCTCAGGCGCAAATCAAGGACATTAAACCAATTGCCGAGATGTCTGATCTGATTGAACAGCGTACAGGCTCAAAACCAGGCTCTATTGGCGGTGTCTTCAAACTTAACCCGCGAGTAGATGATATCCCTCAGGCGTGCAGCATCGACATCGACGGTGTTCGGCTTCTCGTCATGGGTAAATCCAAAGAGGCATCGTCTGGCTGCTACTGCCCTGAGAATGTTTTTCTAAAGAGACTGCTCAAACACATCATTTTAGACCCGGGTATGGTGGTAATAGTGGATATGGAAGCCGGCATAGAGCATTTCACACGAGGGACTGCCGAGGCGGTTGACGCCTTTGTCGTAGTTGTTGAGCCTGGGTCGAGGAGTCTGCAGACCGCAAGGACAATCAAAGGCATGGCGGCCACGCTTGGCGTAAAGAATGTCTTTGTCGTAGCTAGTAAAATAAGGGAAAAGTCAGATTTAGTCTTCATCGAAGCCAATATCGAAGACATGAAACTCATCGGTCATATAAGCCATAGCGCAGACATTGTAAAGGCCGACATAAACGCAGCCCCTCCGTTTCTGTACGCCCCGGGCGCACTTGCCGAGGCCGAATTGATTAAAAAATCCATTGAAGAGGCCATCGCCAGATGATTGCAACAGTTGCACTCAGTGACGAAAAGTCCGCAAAGGCGTCGCTTAGGGCTGAGGCTATTGCGGCACGTGATTCTATCTCCCCCGATATAAAAAAAATCAAAGACAGCGCGATAAAAAAGAATTTATTTCAAACCGGCGAATTCATTAACTCTAATTCCGTAATGTTCTTTGCCTCTGTCAGAAGTGAGCCAGATACGCTTACGATGATTACCGTGGCGTTAACTATGAATAAGACGGTTGTGCTGCCCCGTGTCGATCTAAAGACGCGACAGCTGCAGCCATATGTGGTAGCAGACGTCTCTGAACTCATCCCGGGATATATGAATATACTGGAGCCGCATCCACAGCGGTCGAAACCAGTGTCAATTGCGGCAATTGACATGATTGTCATGCCAGGTCTTGCCTTTGACAAGTCGGGTGGGCGCTTGGGCTACGGCGGCGGCTATTATGACAGATTCATTGGCACGGCAGATAATACGCAACACCCAGTCCTTGCGGCCATAGCCTATGCGCAGCAGATTGTAGAGCGTGTGCCAGTAATGAACTATGACGTGCTGGTGGATATGATTGTTACTGAGCTGGGTGTTTTTGATTGCAGAGGGGCGCGTGAATAAGCAAAAGATAGAGGAAGGCATACGCCTTATCCTTGAGGGGATTGGAGAGGACATCACAAGGCCGGGGCTTTGTAGTACGCCGCAGCGAATATCAGAGATGTACGAGGAGATACTCTCCGGGCGTGAGACATCCTCAGAGGAGATACTGCGCCCAATAGAGGGCGAAAGCCACGAGGAGATGGTAATTCTCAGAGATGTAAGTTTTTATTCGATGTGCGAACACCACCTGCTGCCATTTTTTGGGGTCGCGAACATTGCCTACGTGCCAAATGCTGGAAAGATAGCGGGCATCGGGTCACTGGCTAGGGCGCTTGACATACTGGCAAGGCGGCTTCAGGTGCAGGAGAGGCTCACTACGGAACTGGCCGATTTGATAATGGCAAGGCTCCGACCCAAGGGTGCTATGGTCATTATTGACGCCGAACACCTGTGCATGAGTATGCGCGGCACAAAGAAAAACGGCGCACGGGTAGTTACATCGGCAGTGCGGGGTATATTCAGAAATAAGCAATCAACCAGAGAGGAAATGCTTGCTCTCATAAAAAAATAATCTCAAGGAGGCTTAAAAGTGCCAGCAACAATTATCGATGGGAAAAAAGTAGCCAAGGACATAACGGAGAAATTAAGGCAGGATGTGGAGGCATTAAAGGCAAAGGGTGTGGTGCCCGGCCTTGCGGTTGTGCTCGTTGGTGAGAATCCGGCTTCGAAGAAATATGTATCAAGCAAGGAAAAGACATGCGAATCGCTTGGTATTAAGAGCCTGGGCCACAAAATTCCTGAAAACTCCACACAGGAAGAGCTTATGAAGCTCATAGATAATCTCAATAATGATCCAAATGTTCACGGCATACTGGTTCAGCTGCCCCTGCCCAAACACCTTAACGAAAAGGAAGTCATGCACGCCATATCATCAAAAAAAGATGTCGATGGTTTCGGGCCGGACTCACTTGGCAGATTGGTGCTGGACGAGCCGGGATTTCTACCCTGCACACCGCACGGCTGCATGAAACTGCTTGAGGCCTACGGCGTTGACCCAAAGGGCAAACACGCGGTAGTCGTGGGACGAAGCGTCATAGTGGGCAAGCCCATAGCGCTGCTGCTTCTGAGGCAGCACGCCACTGTGACTATCTGCCACAGCAGGACGCCGGATTTGAAAGAGACATGCCTGAAGGCCGACATACTCTGCGCCGCAGTGGGCAAGGCCGATATGATCAAAGGCGATTGGGTTAAAGAGGGCGCCGCTGTAATCGACATTGGCATAAACGTCAAGGAAGACGGCAAGCTCACCGGTGACGTTGAGTTTGAATCTGCAAAGGAAAGGGCTGGTTTTATCACCCCGGTACCTGGCGGAGTGGGGCCAATGACAATAGCCATGCTGATGTACAACACAGTTGAGGCGGCTAAGGCCACAGTAAAATAGACGGCAAAATAAACACTAAGTGAGGACAACATGATTATCTCAAAAAGGAAGACTCACGAAAAGCTCATGGAGAGCTTGAATAAATATAACAGCTTCTTTCTGATTGGCTGCTCTGAGTGTGCGTCACTGTGCGGCACCGGAGACGAGGCCGCCATGAAGGCCATGAAAGAGGAACTGGAGCAAGAGGGCAAGACCGTAACCGGGATGATGGTGCCAAAGACCGGCTGCCAGACTCTTGGCACTAAAATAGAGTTGAAAAAGGACAAAGAGGCCTGTGAGGCGGCAGACGCCATCATAGCAATGTCCTGCGGCGCTGGAACGCAGTCCGCCGTTGAGATATTTCCAGACACACCGGTGTACCCGTCAAACGACACCATGTTTCTGGGGAATATGACCAGGTTTCAGATGTTTGACGAGAGATGCTCCCTCTGTGGCGAGTGCGTAATTGATAAGACCGGCGGCATCTGCCCGATTACGAACTGCCCCAAGGGCCTTTTAAACGGTCCATGCGGAGGAATGAAAGACGGCAACTGCGAGGTCAGCGCAGAGATCAAATGCGCCTGGGTAAGAATCTACGAGAGGCAGAAAAAGGTCAACGAACTAGATAAGATGGCCGAGATTATTCCACCAAAGGACTGGTCGAAAAAACAAAACCCTCACTTCATAGGCAGGCCGGAAAAAGATAAAAAGGAAAAGAAAGCCTGAATAAATGTGGCCAAAGGCAGCGCCTGACTCAGAGTTGCGGCTGCCTTTGGTATAAAATGTTCGTGCTTTAAGGCCGGTTACGTGTGTGGTTGTTGAGTTTCGACCGGTTGAAATCTATCTTCTTTCTTTTTTTGCGAGTAGTTTATGCCTCAGCAAATTATATTAAAATGGGGGCATTGAAATCGGCTTGAATGCTAAGTTATAATTATATGAGTAATCTTTAGCCTGATAGTAAGAATCATCCTGAGCTTGTCGAAGGATTCCCTGCTTATGCGGATACGGCAACTAAAGGAGCATCCTTCGACAAGCTCAGGATGATTCAAGTATTCTTACTTTGATGAACGCATTTTGGTATGAATGGCAAGAGGCGCATTTAGATGAGAAAAATCCTTTTCAGAGGCGACGCTAGACCATCTATTGGCACAGGGGACCTGATGTCTCTGGTGACGCTCTCTTATTATTTTGAACAGGACGGCTGGCAGACGTATTTTCTGATTCGCGGTTATGAGGCCGGCATAAAAATAATTGAAGGACGCGGCATAAAGAACGTGACTGTGATTGCCCCTGATTGCTCCATACAAGAAGAACAAAAGGCGATGGAGGCCATAATAGCCCAAAATAACATCGACTGTCTGTTTCTTGAAATTACCGAAAGGACACTCACAGACTATGACTTACCCTCTGGTGTAAAAAAGGTCTGCGTGAATTTTGATGGCATTATTCCCGATGGAATTGACATTGTGATCAACTGGGACGTCGAAGGTACAACCTATTTCGATATAAAACGGCATCCTAAGACAAGGTTTCTCATAGGGCCGCAATATATTATACTTCCGTTTAATTTCGATAAAAGCCGAATCGCCGCCAGGACCTATGCCCCCAGGCCGCAACACGTCCTGATTGCAATGGGAGGGGCAGATGAGTTAAACTTTACTCAGAAAGTCCTTGACACTATTTTAGGCATTGAATCCGACTTGAAAATCACTTTAATAATCGGGGCTGGGTTTCTGTATAAAAAAGAACTTGAGATGTCTCTATCGAAATCGAATAACAGGCACGTGATAAAACAAGATATAAAAGACATGTTCTTAGAGTATCTGAGCTGCGATGTGGCCGTCGGTGCCGGAGGGCTGACCTCCTATGAGCTGATTGCTACCGCTACGCCGGTCATTTTAATTGCCACGTATGAACATCAAATCGGGCGCTGTGAATATTTTGACGCCCAGGGCTGGGCAAGGTATCTGGGTTACAGGTCTTATGAGCCGGATAAGTTGAGGCACTTAATACAAAACCCGCCAGCTGTAGCCAGCACTACAACATTCGACACCGGAAAAATCGTCGAGGCAGTCAATGAACTCTTCACATGATATTGTCATAAGCTGCAAAGACGCGGCGTTGCACTTTCGTTACCTGGCGTGGGACACCGAATTCTTCGGCAGGAGGTCGTACATCCTTGACACCGCTAAATCAATCATAAGGCCGGTTGCCTTGATTAAAGAACAAATCAAACATAAACTCGGTGACAGTTTTGTTACGGTAAGGATTAATACCGAATTTGGAATTGAGACAGTCAGCTTTTTGGAAGACTGCGGCTTTTACTACGTAGATACAGAGGTAAGGCTTAGATATGTTAAGCCCCGGCACGGGGAGCTTCTTTATGACAGTGGCAGTGTATCTATAGAAAGACCTCAGCTTACTGACGACCTTCCCTGTGAGCTGCTTGGAAGCGCGTTTACTCAAACGAGATTTCATACGGATTTCCACATCGATGACCAGAAGGCCGACCAACTGTGGATAAGCTATCTGAAAAACTATCGCCCATCGCCTAATGGACATCTGTTTACGGCAAAGGCAGACAATGACGTTGCCGGCGTTATCGTTGTAAATACAAGCAATTCAGATGCCACATTATTCTTCGTCTCCGTAATAGAGAAATTTAGAAACAGGGCAATTGGCTCAATACTGATTAACTCGGTCATCGACTGCTTTAACGGTTACAATCTCTACACGGGAACTCAGATAAAGAACACAGCCGCCCTGAATTTTTATATCAAAAATGGCTTTTCGGCAGTAGATTCCACAAAGACCGTATTACACTACTGGGGCTAAAGCGGCAACGTACTATAGGACTCCAACGGCAGTGTTTGTTTTATGGTTGAAGAAAAAAACCGATTTGCATCTCTTCGAATTCACCAAGGTCTTTGAACTTGAGCCCCCACGTAATGGTCTTCTCTGTCTCATCTATTACGTTGACAACCTCACAATGTATGCTGATTGGCTCTTCCCTCGGCGGCAATTTAAACCTCAAAGATAGAACATCAACTTTCTCCTTGGGAATAAACGATGGTTTATTACACTTGAGGCACAAGCCACTGCGGGACATATTTAAAATATCACCCTTTCTTTCCGGTTTGTTGCTTCCTCTGAACTGATAATGCGCCTCAATATTAACATTTTTACGATAGAACATACGCGTATTTATATTAACAACAAAACGTTGTTTGCACTTAGGGCAGGATATAGTAAAATTCTTATCCGGAGGATATTCCCTTGTGATTTTACCCTTGGCCTCACAGTATGGACACACTATAGGTATTACCGCAGACGGATAGACAGTGATAGACTTCAGCTCAGGAGTATTTTCCATCGCACCACATACCTGCTAAAATATCACGCGCTGCGTAGCACACGAGTTATTATACTACATTTACAGGGTTTTCAACAATCTCAAATCACGGAAACCCGTAAGACGTAAGGCAAATGCCAAAATACGGTTTGCAAATATATTTATGGAAATGTTAGCATTGGAGGCATAGGCGTTGAGTCAGCGCCAGAGATATTTTAGCTGATATTATAGGTGATATTTTAACTTTATGAGGAGACCAAAATGGACATACTAATAACCTTTCCCGGCGGTAAGCGCGTTAATGCGGAGTTTGCCCCTGTCGGCGATGCGCCTCCTATGGTTATAGCCACAGACCAGGCGGTTAAATACGGCGGAGATGGTTCTGCCCCGGAGCCGTTTAAATATTTTCTCGCCTCTATCGGCACGTGCGCCGGAATTTTTGTCCTGAGCTTTTGTCAAAAAAACTCCATACCCACAGAAGGGATAACCCTCGAACAAAGCCACGAATACGTTACTGAAGGGCAGGGAAAGTCAAGACTTGCAAAGATAACCATAGATATAAAGGTACCGCTGGATTTTCCTGAGAAATACTATGATGCTATCGTACGCGTCGCAGACCAATGTGCCGTAAAAAAGGCAATCATGGAGCAGCCGCAATTCGAGGTCAAGACGGTTGTCGCACGGGGGTAATTACTTTTACCACTAAAACGGCATGAGATATTCAGGCATAACTGAAATAATTCGATAAGGAGTTAAGACAATGGGAGTTTTAGACGCAATTGGCAACACCCCGATGGTAAGCCTTGATAATTTAAACACAAACACCAAGGTGAAGATATTTGCGAAACTTGAAGGCAATAACCCGGGAGGCTCCGTAAAGGACAGAATAGCCTACTATATGATAAAGGACGCCGAGGCCGCGGGCACCCTAACTAAGGACAAGGTAATACTTGAGCCGACAAGCGGTAACACAGGCATAGGGCTGGCAATGGTAGCAGCCGCCAAGGGCTACCGCGTGAAGCTGGTCATGCCGGAGTGCGTGAGCCTGGAACGGCGCAAGACCCTTGAGGCCTTTGGCGCCGAGCTTATTCTAAGCCCGGGCAAAGAAGGCACAGACGGGGCTATCAGGCTTGCCCGTAAGCTCTATGACGAAAACCGCAAGGACTATTTTATGCCAGACCAGTTCAACAATCCCTCTAACATGAATGCCCACTACGAAGGCACCGGTGTTGAGGTCTATAACCAGACAAAGGGTGAGGTAAGCGTATTTATGGCCGGCATGGGCACCTCAGGCACACTCATGGGCACAAGCAAGAGGCTCAAGGAATACGACAGGTCGATTCAGATAGTCGGCGTTGAGCCAATTCTTGGTCACAAGATTCAGGGTCTCAAAAACATGAAAGAATCCATAGTGCCCGGCCTGTTTGACCCATCGCGTCTTGACGAAAAGATCAATGTAAACGACGATGAGGCATACTCGACATCGAGGGATATGGCGGTCAGGGAGGGGCTTTTTGTAGGCATGAGCAGCGGGGCAGCCGTATTTGCGGCGCTGAAAAAGGCAAAAGAGATGAAAGACGGCGTACTCGTCGTAGTGCTGCCAGACAGGGGAGACAGATACCTCAGTACGTCACTTTTTAAGTCGGTTTGTGCCGATTGCCCGCCGTAGGCGCGGCCCATGCCCCAAAGTGTTTTTATCGCCGCTGCATTGATTTCATGTTTAAAAGATAAGGCGTTTAGCGCGGCGGCGGCGACCGTCTCTTAACCGCCTCCCGTGCTTAATTAGGGGGGTTGAGTTCAATGTTAATGGCTGCAATGACTTTATCAAGTTCCGCATCTATCTTACCGACATGCTTTTCAATCATTGCAATATCAGATTCAGTTATCGGATTTGGGAGCTTTCTCAAGTCCAGTTCAAGTTTAAACGCCCGGTTCTTTAGCTGTACCGCGCCCATGTTTGCAGACATACCCTTGATTGTGTGCGCCTGTTTTTTCAGACCATCTATATTCTTTGTTATATTTAGTTCCTTTAATCTGGCTATTTGTTCCGGGGCATCCACAATAAATGCCCTCATCACTTCATTAAATATGTCTTTATCCCCGCCTAAGCGCTCCAATGCCTCTTCCTTGTCTAGGACAGGGAGGGTCTTAGGAACTGCTGTTGCATTTTCTGGCTTAATGCCCTGCTTAAGTTGCTGCCCGGTTGCGGACACAGGTCTAGTTTCTATATTCTTTGTGTGTTTTTCTATCGTTTCGTAGAGTTCCGCGGCATTTAAAGGCTTTGTTATATAATCTGTCATCCCTTTTTCTATACATAATTCCTTGTATCCCTTCATAGCGTGGGCAGTCATGGCGATAATCGGCACATCGGATTTAATTTTCTCATCTTGCTCGCTCCTGATATATTTTGTCGCCTCAAAACCATCCATTTCAGGCATTTGCACATCCATCAAAACGATGTCATAAGCCTGTTTCTTTAGTGTCTGTACGGCCTCTTTGCCATTTTGCACCACATCGACTGCATAACCCTTTTTCTGGAGAACCCTAACCGCCACCTTTTGATTCACCACGTTGTCCTCAGCAAGCAATATGCTGACAGGTCTCCTTAATTCGCTTAAAGTATGCCGGGTTATCACAAAGGGGTCATCCCTGTCGGTTGCGGCAAGCGCGAGTCTTATGGTGTCAATAAGGCTGTCCTCATCTACCGGCATGACTACATAGCCGTCTATGCCTATGGCCTTGCATCGGGCCGCGTCTCCTTTGAGACCAGCCGAGACTATCAGTATAACCTTTATATCAAGTTGTGCTAGATCTGTTTTTATCAGCTGCGCTAACTCGAATCCATCAATGTCGTTTATTTGCAGGTCAATCAGGGCGGCGGCATAGTCGCCGCTTTTGAGTTTTCTCAGCGCGTCACGCCCGCTTGCTGAGCTTCCAACCCTATGCCCCTTGTTCTCCAGCACCTTGATATATGAGTTCAGTGAAAAGACATTGCTGTTCACAACGAGAATACTTACGTTGGAGACGTCTTCGACAGTTTTCGCCGCTGACTTCCTCATGCTGATAGAACCGGCCTTAAAACTTGCCGTAAAGTGAAACGTCGTTCCCTCTCCCAGAACGCTCTCCACCCAGAGTCTGCCGCCCATCAACTCTACTATCTTTTTCGATATGGCCAGACCAAGCCCTGTGCCGCCGTATTTTCTCGTCATCGAATCGTCAACCTGCGAGAAGCTGTCAAATATCATGGCAAGCTTATCCTCCGGGATTCCAATGCCTGTGTCAGAGACGCTGAAGTGTAAGTAGTGCAGTGCATCGGATTCGGCGTCCCTTCTGGTGGCATATGGCGCTGGCTCAACATCGATGCGTATTTGTCCTTCGTGGGTAAATTTCACCGAGTTATTTACGAGATTCACTATCACCTGCCTAAGCCTGCCGGGGTCTCCCTTTATCTCCACCGGCACATCATCGTCTATATGGGTTATCAATTTGATGCCTTTAGTGTCGGCCTCATAGGACAGCGGCTTTAACGATGTATCGATAAGCCCTTTCAAGTCAAAGTTTATCGTCTCAAGCTCCATTTTACCCGCCTCTGCTTTCGAAAAATCGAGGATACTGTTTACCAGAGACAGTAAGTGTGTAGATGAACTCTTTACAAGTTCGAGGAACTCTCGTTGTTCCGCATCGAGATTTGTATCGAGGGCCAGCTCTGTCATGCCTATTATGCCGTTCATTGGTGTGCGAAGCTCGTGGCTCATGTTCGCAAAGAATGTGCTCTTTGCCTGATTAGCCGCCTCAGCCGCCTCTTTTGCCTGTATCAGGGCATGTTCGGCACGAACTCGTTCGGCTATCTCTGAAATCAGCTTTTCATTGGATTCCGATAGCTGCGCTGTGCGGGCATTTACCAGTTCCTCAAGGCGGTTGCGGTAGTTTATCAACTCCTCTTCAGCGTGTTTTCTGTCTGTTATATCGGTTGAGATGCCACAGACGGCGTACACAGAAGTATCCTGTTTGTAGAGGAGGAATTTCATCGACACATACGTCCTTGCAGATTCCTGCCCGTGTCTTATCGTCTCCTCAAGTTCAAGCGGCCTTCCGCTTTGAATGACCATCATGTCGTGTTCATGAAACGGCACCACATCAAATATCTCATAATCGGTCCTACCCGTTACCTCTTCTTTTGTCTTAGAAAAAAGCTCCTCAAAGTGCCGGTTTACCATTATATACCGACCCTCGGTGTCCTTTAGATATATCACTGCACGCGCATTGTCCATTATCGACTGTAAGCGCATCCGGTTGTCGTGATTGGCGTCATCCACACGTTTTCTCTGCAGGGCGTTGATAAATATCTCGCCCACAATCTTCAGCAGAGACAACACGTCAGGGGCGTAGTCTTTTCTAACTGTCGTAGAGTCAAAACCGAGGAAACCGTTTAACTTACCGCCGCGGCTTATTGGTATGGCAATTAACGATATTACATCGTCTGCCATGATGAGTCCTCGCTCGGCGGCGGCGTCCTGTGGTATGTCGTCTTCAGAGGTTATATATATGTTTTCAAAGGCACGGAGTTTGCCCATCCACCACGCCATTGACCCAGGCACACTGAAACGCCCTGTCTTTGGAGGCACACCCTCCATACTCCAGTCATATATCTCTGAGGCCGACTTCATATCCTCTGACAATATCACCACATAGCCCCTGTCTACTCCGAGGAAATTGCCTGTTGAGGAAAGTGCGTGAACTATCCAGTTGCCAACCTCCTCAGAGGGAATCGTAATAAAGGTCGACGATATGTTAGTGATTAACTTTATCAGCTCTACGAGGTACTGGAGTTTCTTTTCAGTCTTGCGCCTTTGTACGATCTCGTTTAGCATTTGCCGGTTTACTTCTACTACTTCCGCTGCCCCTTCCTCTGTCTTTTTCTTGTATTCGTTGAAGTTCTCAAGCAGACGGTTAAAGACCATCGGGAGATTGGTCATATTTTTATCTGGCTGCAGGTTGAATTGCTCTTGAGATATCTTTCTGGCCGAGCGCATAAGCTCATTAATGGGTTTTTTTATCCTTCTGATTATCAAAAGAGATATTGTCAGATTCAGCACCAACAGCGCAATTACAAAAAGCGCCAGCGCTAAACCCTCATGTGCCATAAACGGCAGCAACAAGCCTATCCCAATAAGGGCTGCCACAGAGGTGGCTAAGATAAGCAGATCATGTCTCACGCCGATTGTCCGCCCTTCCCCGCCCACTATAGACTTGATTTGCCAAGCACAGTTATAAATTCCTTTAATATATCGGCGTCGAATAAATTCTTTTGGTCGCGTAAATACGCAAGTGCCTCATAGGCAGATATTGCCTTAAAGCCTGGACGTGATGTCGTCAGTGTGTCATAGGTATTGGTTATAGAGATAATCTTGCCGGAGAGATGAAGTTTATCCCCCGTCAGACCGGCCGGGTAGCCAGTTCCCATGAGATTCTCATGGTGTTGCACCAGCGGCAGTATCGTATCAGGCGTGATTCCCTTGTATAGTTTGACTATATCAAACCCCTCTAAGACATGTCCTCTCAGCAGCCCCATCTCAAACTCCGAAAGGCGTTGCATCGGCTTGTGCAGCACCTCAGGAGGTATTGTACTCATCCCAATATCATGCAAAAGACTACCCATTCCTATTGCAAAGAGCTCTGCCTCTGAGTGTATTCCCATTGCGATGGCAGTGGCCACGCAAAACACGGAAACGTTCACAGAGTGGGTATAGATATAGTAGTCGTACTTGTTCACAGTAAATAGATTTGTTATCAATCCCTTTGTGTCCATTATCGATGAGATCACATGTTCTACCGTTTCCTTACACGCCTCCATCTTCTTAGGGCTTCCAGGGTCGTTGAACAGGTCATGGACGAGCAGCTTGGCGTTTTCTTTTATCATCATATTTTTACTGATCTGAGAATTGGAGGAGGCATGAGATTTTGCCAGCATTGACAGATAATCCCTGTAATTTTGCATATCAGCGCGATTTATCATCAGCTCACCGGGGGTTGCCATCAGTTCTTTTGTGATTATAAACCCACCCTTGCTGTTGCGCTTATGTGACATTGGGACGATGTCCATGTCTGTTTTGACATAAAGGTCGAAACTAATCTCCGTTGCCTCTATCAGGCTTAGTTTATCTATTTGGATGAGGTCGTCTATTGCCCTGATATAATCAGTAAATGCCTTATCGACTGGTACACCGCCCTTTTGGGTATGCTTTTTAGGCAATTCCGGGTTAATTTCCACTTTAGCAGGGGGCGCGTCTAGCTTGTCGTTAGATAAGACATCTAATCCCTTTTCGGTATCGATATATACGTAGTCAATGCCAGATTCAAGGATTTTATCCAGCTGGCTCTGTGACTTTATCTCAAAATGATGCCGCAGAAACGGCGTCTGAAACCATGACGCGTCAAACCCGTCTATGAACATTCCTAAGCGTATCGAGGTTGTCGGGATTCTTTTTCTCATCGCCCTCAGTCTTTCATACATTACGTCCCATCTTGCTCGTTGAGACCAAACCGCAACGGGACTTGCCGTATGATAACATATATTACACCATAAATGTCATCATTTTGAAAATAATTATACACTGTGTTAATAGATCAGGTAATTCGCACGTATATCCATAAAACGTCGCAGCGACTCCTGCAGATCCTTTTTTATTTGATTGGGATCGATGCCTTTCTTTATCGACATCAACACATCGTCGCTGATAAGCCCTACTGTCTTGTCCACACCAAACTCCACGGGATGGAGCTTATAAAGGGCAGAGGCCAGCTCAATTCCCAGTGCCGGAGAGTTAAGCATATCGCGGTTCGTTATGAGAATCTGTAGCCCATAGCACTGCTTCCCCGCATAGTTATCGCTTGAGGGCTTAAACTCTACGGGCATGAATCGCACCCCTGCGAGATTTCGATTATTCATATATGATGAGAGTCTTTTGGCATCTATCCACGGTGCCCCAACCACTTCAAACGGCATGTCAGTGCCTCTGCCGACACTGATATTGGCGCTTTCGATGATACCTAAGGCCGGATAGAGGGAAGCCTCTTGCACACTTCTGATATTGGGCGATGGGTTTATCCACATCAGACCGGTCTCGTCGTACCAGTCTGCCCGCCCGTAGCCCTGCATCTTGATAACCTTTAAATTAGCCTCTATTTTATACTCCACGTTAAACATCCCCGCCAGTTCGCCAATTGTCATTCCGTACCTGACAGGCATAGGGAAGTAATTGGTAAATGACCTTAAACCCTTTTCCCGTATTGGGCCGGCAACAGTTGCCGCCGTAATGGGATTGGGTCTATCGAGGACATAAAATGCTATCCCTTTTTTTGCGGCGGCCTCCATAGCGTATCCCATTGTCGTTATGTATGTGTAGAAGCGCACACCGACATCCTGTATATCGAACACCAGGGCGTCAAGCCCTTCGAGCATCTCAGGCGTCGGCCTGTAGGTCTTTCCGTAGAGGTTGTAAACGGGCAGCCCGGTTTTGGAATCTGTGATTGAGTCTTTTTTTATTACCTCATCGACATCGCCAAAAAACCCGTGCTCAGGGCTGAATATAGCCTTGAGTTTTACACCTGGCGCGTTAAAAAGCACATCTACTGTGCGGTTGCCCTTTGAGTCTACCCCTGTCTGGTTGGTGATAAGACCAATTCGTAATCCGGCAAGGGTGGCAAATTTCTCTTCCTTCAGTACATCAATTCCCGTTTTGACGCCTACACTGTGCACACCCTTTGAGTGGTAGCTGTTTAACAACTCATAGTAGCCGGTTATGGAATTGCCGCTATTTAAGACACTCTCGGCCTTGGCAGGTGACAGGGCTGCGGCGGCAATTGTAGAAATCTCAGACCTCAGAGACAGGGAATCCCCCTTTCCATCCGGGTGCACATGGTTAGTCAGGACTATGACATAGGTCTTAGAGATTGGGTCAATCCATATAGATGTCCCTGTAAACCCCTTGTGTCCATATGAACCGATGGGAAACAGCGCACCGCGGTTTGAGGAGTAGGGAGAGTCAATGTCCCAGCCCAGCCCGCGCTGCACCGTCTTGTCAACCGGAGACTGATTGCTTGTCATCTTTCTAACCATAAGTGAACTCAGGATACGGGCATTGTTATGCACCCCCATATTGATCATTGTCTGGGCATAAATAGACAGGTCATCGGCGGTTGAAAATAGCCCTGCATGACCGGCTACCCCGCCCATCTTATACGCCATAGGGTCGTGGACTTCCCCCTGCATCAGTTTTCCATTTCTAAACTGTGTCGGCGCAATTCGCTCATGCACCAAAGCCGACAGCCTGAAGGCGGTGTCTTTCATCCCCAATGGCCTGAATATATGCTCAGTGCAGTAGTCATCAAGCGGCAAGCCTGAGAGTCTGCGGACGAGCTCACCAAGAATAACATAATTAATATCGCTGTAGAGGAAGGACGTACCGGGTATGCTTCCTGGCTTTTCCTTGACAATCATATCAAGGGCTGTCCTATAGCCGTGCCACGGCGGATAATTATCGAGGTCAGCCCTAAGCCCCGAATAATGCGTCAGGAGCTGACGAACGGTGATTGAGTCTTTTCCATTTGCCTTAAACTCAGGCCAGTAGCGCGCAACAGGGTCCTCAAGACGCAGCTTGCCCTGTTCTACCAGCTGAAGTACTGCCGGGGCAGTGGCCACAACCTTTGTCAGCGAAGATATATCAAAAATAGTATCCACGGTCATCAGCTCTTTCTCAGGCACGAGCGCGCGATAACCGAATGCCTTCCTGTATACAGCACCGTCCTGGTTTCCGATTATTACCACGGCACCAGGGATTTTCCCATCCTGAATTGCCTTGTCAACTATCACTCTAATATTTTCGAGCTGCTCCTGCCGCGGCATATCCGATGTGGCAGGCGTCTGTGCCCTGCACACTGGTACGGCTGTCAGTAAGCCTGAAGATAGTGCCAATATTACTAATAAACATATTGCTCTGATGGGCAAACAACGAGTTTGAATCATCTTTTCTCCTTAATTTATTAAATCCTTAATATATTAAATCTTTGATCGGCGGCTTTTAAGATATTCTCTTTGGATGTGTATATATATTGAACCTTGACCCGCGCAAAAAGCCCACCATCGTGACACCGGCCCATTCTGCGATTTCCACTGAGAGCGATGTTGGGGCTGTCCGGCTAGCAACAATTGGTATTGACCAGCGCGCGCATTTTGACGCTATCTCAGACGAGAGTCTGCCGCTTAAGAGCATTATGGAGTTGGATAGATTGAAATCCTCTAAAATAGACGCCCCGATTACCTTATCCACAGCATTGTGCCTGCCGATGTCCTCTGCAAAGCCTACAATGCAATCCCCGTCTGATATGGCGGCGCTGTGAATGCAGCCCGTGTTCTGGTAGGACAGGCAGCGCCTTTGAAACTCTCCGAAGACGCGTCTAAGTGACTCAGGCGATATTTTAACCGAAGAGGTGACCGAGTTGGCGGCAATTTCCTTAGGTATGGTAATCCCCCCGATGCAGCCCGACGTGATAGCCTTGCCCGCCAGAGAGACCTCACCTGTGGCGTTTATATTGACAACTATATCCTGCCCCCCCATGCTTATGGACATGTTTTCAGTGCACCATGAACCCTTAATTATCCCTTCGCCCATCACAAATCCCACGACAAGTTCCTTAATCATCACCGGTGAGCAGTAAAGCGACAGGACTTCATGTGAGTTGACCGTAAGGCGCAGTTTCTTCTCTACGGCTATCGGGTCAGGCACGGTGGTTTTCTCTTGCCCTGCTACCCGTACTATTGTCCTTTCGATAATCACGCGAAGATAATTATATATTATTGGATGCGGTTATGTCATCCGGTAAACAGGGCAACCGCAATTGATCACACAATATGAGGGCAATACGCAGACGCCCTGAGTTCATATCTGCCCACGCTTGCCGCACCTGTTGCGTCAAAGTCACTCTGAGCGCGCCTGGGCTAAAAACAGGCTCATATCCGGACAACTATTCGGAAAATCTCCTCACCATGCCCATTACACACCCCAGCACGCGCACTTCCAAGACATTGACTTTGAGGGGCTGCATTGCCTTGTTCTGCGGCACAAGGCTGACCTGATCACCTTCACGATAAAACCTCTTAATTGTCGCCTCGTCATCCCCCACCATGACAATCGCTATGTCGCCGTTTCTTACGGGCCTGTCCGAGTCTACAAAGACTATGTCGCCGTCGTCGATGCCCGCCTCTATCATACTGAGCCCGGCTATGCGAAGGGCAAATCCATTTTCGATATTTAGAATCCCCTTGTCAAGCGTAATGTAGTCCTCGATGTCCTCTACGGCAAAGCTCGGCACACCAGCCCTGACTCGCCCGGCAAGAGGCAATCTTACCACATTTTGCGGTCTCATACCCGTGACTTCCAGGGCGCGCTGCTTAGCGTCATCCTTTTTCAGATAGCCCTTGCGAATCAGCGTGTCTACGTGCTGCTTTGCCGACAGTGGGCTTGAGTAACCAAACCCCTTGCAAATCTCCCTTATTGTGGGTGGATAGCCCTTTAGCGTCAAGTGGTCTTTTATGAACTTCAGCACCCTTGCCTGCTTTTCAGTCAGTTTTGTCTGCTTATCAGTTTTTCTCATAATCCTATTGTATACACACGTTCAGTTTTTGTCAAGCATTAAAATACCTCTTCCTCATAAATAAAAAAAGCCTGTCTTACCCCCTGAAGATAAGACAGACCTTTTCATTTTTATAGGGGGGGGAGAGGGCAGTTTACGGGTAGCGGCTCACCCTTAACGAAACAGGGGAGGAAGTTTCTAAGGCAACCCGCCATACAAATGTACATAGGCGCTTTTTTAGGGAAGGAAGAAAATAAACTGCCCCCTTTCTTGAGTTCACTCTCTCTTTATAATCTCTCTCCTTAACCATGTCCCTGCTTTTAATATATATTATAGAATTATCCCAATACAAGATAAATCTTATTCTACAAAAAGTGATATATGTGAATTAATATTCACGCAAGATAGTTCTCGATAATCGACAGGCACTGAAATACCCTCAAGCCTTCATGGGTCAGCATATAGTTCTTATTTTTATCCTGAGTCGAGATCCCTGCCTCTCTGAGAATCTTTAAGTGAAAGACGAGCTTGGTGTGGTCATCCATTTTGAGTTCCCTGTTTAGCTCCATAAAACGCATTTCTTTGCTACGGTGGAGGAATTTAATGATATTGCGCCTTATGGGATTGGATAAACAGTTGAACACGCGGTCGAGGTCGATATTTATAATGTCCCGCTCAAAGCCCGACTCCTCAATCTCGCGGCGCACTATGGTAAGGAGCTGTTCAATTCTAAATGGTTTCACAATATAATCGGATGCCCCTTTTTTTATTATCTCAACGGCATTCTCTATGCTTGAAAACGCCGTCATTACGATAACCTTGGCCGCCGGTCGTGTCTTCTTTATTTCTGTAAGTGCCTCAGCCCCCCTCATCACCGGCATAAGCATATCCAAAAGCACTACGTCGAAATCGGTATCCGCGGCCTTTGCGGCGGCCTCTTTTCCATTTGACGCAAATTCGGTATAATATCCCGCCTCAGCCATAAACTCGGCAATGTTCTCTCTTAGTTCGGTGTTGTCGTCGGCAATTAGGATTTTTTTCATTGTGCCGCCCTCCTCTATAGTAAAAAACTGGTTAAATGTCTACGGTATGCCCTCATCCAATATATCTGTCCCGACGATTGATGCTCAGGTCGGTGACATGAGTTGCTATCAAGGCCATAAGATCCTTTGACAGCATGGCGGCCTTGTCTATGTTTCTGTGCAAGGTGTCGAGTTTTTTAGTGACGGCCTCAGGCGTTGTGGATTTATCTATTTTTTGCATTACGAGTTGGATAGATAAAGAGGCGTTTGTCAGCTGGTTATTTATCTCGTGGGCTATGGCTGCCGCCGATTGTCGGGCTTTTGTGAGTTGATGGAGGCTCTGGTGCGGCGTATCAGACCCTGAAGAGATGGTCACAGTGCCCTGGATAGTTGTTAATGAGTCCTGTTCCTTAAACAAATATGCTTGTAAAGACACTGGCAGCGGACTGCCGCCGCGGGTTTTCAGCATCATTCCATCAATCTTTAGGCTTCCTTTTTCATTGAGTTGATGTATTATATTTGTCTGCATGAGCTGCGATGTTTGTCCCTCAAGAACAAATAAGTCCCACAACGCCCCGGATGACTTTATCTCTTCGAGGCGCCAGCCTGTTAGCTTCTCTATGCAATCAGATATAAACATCACCTGAGCGTCTTGCGATATTCTAAAATAAATATCAGGCAGCTTATCAGATGACTGCCCTATTGTCTCGCCTGCCATTAGTCTCACACTCCCCGACTATAATAATAATTCTTATCTTGGCATTTCTGGCATTTCTTCGACTTGTATATAATCACGAAAATATTTTGATAGATCTTTGTCATGGCTATAAATAACTGTTGCATTATGCGTAAGAGCAATGGATACAATCTGACAATCGAAAGTTATCGCTTTCCTTTGAACTCCATCCTGCCTCATTTGCTCAATCGTCCCATCATTTTTTTTCTGATGATATATCTTTGCAAGGCAGCTTGCCGCTGCCACATCAAATGGAGCAATGATAAAAGATTCATTGAATACCGACATTATCTTATTATGTTGCTCATAAGGAATGAAACAAAGAAACTCTGCTACTACATTTACTGGAAGCAGAATTCTTATATCCTTATCATCAGCAAGCCATTCTATAAATCGCTTAGCCTTAGAAACCATTATATTCTGAGCCTCTGTTGGGTTTTCATTCATTGCCCATATAAGTATATGGGTATCTAAGCAAACATATCTCATCGTCAGTGGCGCATCTCTGAAATAATTTTATCGACATCTATGTCATTCTGAAAATATTTTTCAGCGACTGACGAAAGTTTAGAGATGCTTTCATTAATTGGTGTATCGGCATACTCTATAATTTCTTCGATAGTAAAAGATTGAATCGAATAATCATCGGCATTCCACTTAGCTGTTCCAGATAATCCTACCCAGTAATAAAGCCTGCAGGCTATTATTTTTGCCATTGATTCGCTCACATCACAATAAATCGTTCTATTATCGATAAGTTCTATCCCGATTTTTGGAGATTTACCGCCTACACGCATTATTTTGCCATAGATTACGGTTTTTCCTGATAGATGACCAACAGGATGACATACAGGCAGAGAAACAGTTGGAAATATTATCTCAGTTTGCGGGGAAATTAAGGCTAATGGTTTTTCGCTGTCAGATTGTGTTCTGAACTCGGCCACACAATCTCTTTTCTTTGTAAAATTATATATAAATTTCACTCCTTCAACAGAATTTGATGGAATTTTAAAGTAATCACCTGTTGCAATTGCATCTGATAGTTCAATGAAGGCATTTAAAGCAAGGTCTTCTCTGGAAGAGTCAAACGTGAGGATTGTGCTTCCCCTTTCAATGTTAACCAAGCCAATAACAATGTCCTCAAGATTGATACCTGCATTATCCTTACTTATTATTGCGGTCAAAGACTCTGCGACTTTAGAAATGATCTCGGCTAAATCCTTTGCACTAATAGTCTTGGGGAGAACATTCTCCCCTAAAAACCTTATCTCCATTATATCTTCCATTCTGACATCCCTGTAATGCCCCCTCTAAAGCTGTCTCCTATTTATTATTATAACAATTGTGCCTCAACATACTTCGCGGACATCTCATGCCAACTCTGCAACTGACGCTACTGAAAATACCATTTTACCATATTCGAAGTCCACTTGTATCGTATCGCCTTCTTTTACCGACTTTTCGATGATCTTTAGCGCCAGCGGATTTAGTATTTCCGTTTGCAGCGCCCGTTTCAGAGGTCTTGCCCCATAGACAGGGTCGTATCCGGCCTCTGCAATTGCATCCTTTGCCCGCTCTGACAGGAGTATATCTATACGTTTGTCCTTCAGATAGCGCCTCATTCTATAGAGCTGAATATCCACAATGCGTTTTATCAGTTCCTTAGTCAGTGGATTGAAAATGATTATCTCGTCCACTCTGTTAAGAAACTCCGGCCTGAAGATTGACCGCAGCTCGGACATCACCTTGTCTTTAACCCGCCCGGCGTCATAGCGCGACTCTGTAAAGTCTCTGCCTTGCATATGTTCCTGGATATACGCACTTCCTATGTTAGATGTCATTATGATGACTGTGTTTCTGAAATCCACTGTCCTGCCGTGGCCGTCTGTTAGTCTGCCGTCATCGAGGAGTTGCAACAAGACGTTAAAGACCTCTGGATGAGCCTTTTCAATCTCATCAAACAGGATGACACTATAGGGTCGACGCCTTACGGCCTCCGTAAGCTGCCCGCCCTCGTCATAGCCGACATACCCGGGAGGGGCGCCAATAAGACGCGATACCGTGTGTTTCTCCTGATATTCGGACATGTCGATGCGTCTTAGTGCGTTTTCGTCATCGAACAGGAACTCGGCAAGCGCCTTTGCAAGCTCAGTCTTGCCCACACCGGTAGGTCCTAAGAATATGAATGAACCTATTGGACGGTTCGGGTCCTGAATGCCTGCCCTTGCCCTTCGTACCGCGTTAGAAACCATTTGTACGGCATCGGGCTGCCCCACTACTCTGAGCCTGAGCCTGTCCTCCATGTGGATGAGTTTTTCCACCTCCGTCTCGAGCATTCTCAGCATGGGAATTCCCGTCCATCTCGATACCACCCATGCAATATCCTCCTCGGTTACCACATCAGTAAGCATTTTGCTGTTATTGTGCCATGAGTCAAGGCGGCGGGTTTGATCCTCCATCGCCTTTGCAAGCTCTATTAAGCGGCCATATTTCAGCTCCGCGGCACGGGCAAGATCGCCCTCGCGCTCTGAATTTTCCGCCTCTGTTTTAATCAGCTGCGTCTCCTCCTTTATCTTTCTGATTGAGGAGAGTATCTCTTTTTCTCCCATCCAGCGTGTGCGAAG
>JADFXZ010000001.1:0-5180 GCA_015233265.1 Nitrospirota bacterium | reverse complement strand
CTCGTCACGCTTGTCTATCAGCTCAATGACTATTTTGTCGATTTTTTCCAGTTCTACGGCTGAGTCATCTGAGTCTTCCCTGAGCATCGCCTGACGTTCTATCTCAAGCTGACGTATGCGCCGCTCCAGCTCGTCCAGTTCCGCCGGCATACTGTCCATCTCCATTCGGAGTTTTGAGGCTGCCTCATCCATCAAATCAATAGCCTTGTCTGGCAGAAATCTGTCCGCTATGTAGCGGTTTGACAAGACTACGGCGGCTATGAGGGCAGAGTCCTTAAACTTCACCCCGTGGTGAAGCTCATAGCGCTCCTTCAGCCCCCTTAGAATAGATATGGCATCTTGCACCGTAGGCTCTTTTATATAAACCGGTTGAAAACGCCTCTCTAAAGCCGCGTCTTTCTCTATATATTTCCTGTATTCATTGAGTGTCGTAGCCCCAACACACCTAAGCTCGCCGCGTGCCAGTGCGGGCTTGAGCATATTTGAGGCATCCATCGAGCCTTCGGAGGCCCCGGCGCCAACAAGCGTGTGCAGCTCGTCTATGAACAGGATTACCTTCCCCGCCGAGCCTTCCACCTCCTTGATTACCGCCTTTAACCTGTCCTCAAACTCCCCTCTGTACTTTGCCCCCGCAACCAGAGCCCCAAGGTCAAGCGCTACGACAATCTTGTCCTTGAGCGTCTCAGGCACATCCCCTGCCACAATGCGCCCGGCAAGCCCCTCAGCTATGGCAGTCTTACCAACGCCAGGCTCTCCGATTATCACAGGATTGTTTTTTGTCCTTCGGGCAAGCACCTGAATTACCCTTCTGATTTCCTCGTCGCGGCCAATGACCGGGTCAAGCCTTCCCTTTGCCGCAAGGTCGCTGAGGTTGCGGCCATATTTCTTTAGCGCCTGGTATTTCTCCTCAGGTGTCTCGTCAGTTACGCGCTGAGTCCCTCTGAAAGCCATCATAGCGGCAAGAAATGTATCGCGCTCGACGCCGTGGCGGCTCATAAGGGCAGACACACCGCCACCTTTGAGAATCAGCCCTAAGAGCAGGTGCTCAACGCTGACATATTCGTCATTCATGTGCTTAGCCTGGGCCGCGGCCTCGTCAAAGACATCCCTCAAGCTTGAGGACATGTACAGATTTCCCATGGGCTGCGAACCCGATACCCGCGGAAACTTTGCCGCCACAGCCTCTACCTCGGCCTTTAATCTATCCACATTGGCCCCAGCCTTTGCCAGAATCTGTGATGGCGTCGCTTCTTTATCCATCATCATGGCTAGGAGCAGATGGGCGGGCTGCAGCTCCTGATTGCCCCTAGCGCTGGCAATTGACTGGGCGTCTCTGAGGGCCTCACGGCTTTTTATTGTCAGGTTATCCATCATCTGTATTCACCTGCATCGTCGTCTATGTCGTTGTCTGAGTCAGGGAGTGGCGGCTCAAGTTTTCCAACAAATATCTGTTGGAGTCTACCCTGAAAAAATCTCTTTGCGTCTTCCCCGAGGTAGTCCCCGATATAATCGACAATGCCATCCATTTCCTTACGCATGGCCTCAAGCCTGCCCCGCAAGTCCATGATTATCTCAAGCCCAGCCTTGTTTACGCCTAGTTTTCTTGTAAGCTCGACAATAAACGTGAGCTGCTTTATGTCCTCATCCGAGTACTTCCTCTGGTTATTGTGCCGCGTTGGCGTGATAAAGCCTTCCCGTTCGTACAGACGCAGGGTCTGGGGATGCAGGTCAAACATCTCCGCCACCACGCTGATTACATAAAGCGGTCTGCTGCTGTTATCCTTCTTTACCACTGTGCCTCCCTCTGGTGAGATTTTCCAGGGCTTCTCTGACGTTTTCCTTATATATACCATTGAGGCCGTTTATCAGCTCTCTCTGGCCTTGTGTCAACTGCGTTGGGACGGCAACTGAAACCTCGACGTATAGATCGCCATATCCAGTACCCTTAGGAGTTGGCATCCCCTTGCCCTTGAGTTTGAATATCCTGCCGCTTTGAGTCCCCTCAGGGAGGCTCATCACAGAAGTGCTCTCAAGTGACGGCACTTCAATTTTTGCCCCTAAGGCGGCCTCTATAAAAGTTACCGGTAAATCTATATACAAATCATCATTCTTTCTCTTAAAGATTGGATGCGGCTGCACATTTATCTCTATGACGACATCTCCGGCAATGCCTACCCCCATGTCACCCTTGCCCTTGAGCCTTACCTTGCTGCCTGTGGTTACGCCAGGGGGGATTTTTACCTTCATGGTGCTAGAGGAGGACACAACGCCCGCCCCGTTACAAATATGGCATACCCTTGCGCCCTTTGCACCGCTGCCGCCGCAGCCTCCGCAGGGTACTTCGCGCCTTATGCTCATGGACCTGGTCACACCGGTGTACGCCTCGTCAAGCGTCAGCGTAAGTGCGGCGGCCACATCGTTGCCTTTTTTAGACTTTTGGGCCTCTGATGAAACATTGGATCTGAAAAGCTCCGAAAATACATCTCCAAATCCACCAAAATCGAAGTTTGCCGCATATTTTCTTTCGCCAAAACCCCGAGCGTCGTTATAAGGCCTGCCTCCTGAAAATGTCCCGTTACTGAAATGCTCAAAGCCGCTGCCAAAGGGATTAGTCCTTGAGTTGTCGTATTCTTTACGTTTTTTCTCGTCGCCCAGGACGTCATACGCCTCGTTTATCTCTCTGGATTTCGCCTCACATTCCTTACTTCCAGGATTCAAATCCGGATGGCATTTCCTTGCCAGCTTCCTGTAAGCCTTTTTTATCTCATCATGAGTGGCGGTCTTGCTTACGCCGAGCATTGCATAATAGTCTTTTATCCCGGATGCGGACATATCTGCCTCAGTGTTTGTATAAATTTTATAAGCCGCAAAGAGCGGCCAGCGGATAGTCTGCCGCCGCTATAAGTGACTATCCGGCAACCAAAGGTCGCCTGAGGCGGCCCCAAACCGCCATTAATTAACTATAACACTTTATAAACTCTTTGTCAATATTTTTTTATTGCCAGCCATCAACTATTTTTATAAACAGCAACATCAGTAACTGCCGCACCCTGTTTTAGGCAGATAAATTATTTTATTTAGCTTGACAAAAAAAATGTTGTGTGATATACTGTAATCACTCTCCTTTACTTCACAACCCCCTCGTAAGACAGGCCGTGTCCCCCTGCATGGCCTGTTTTTTTACCTTATTTTTTATTTTAATTATACAGAGTGTATTATTTATTGATTGGCGTTGACCCTGGATTTAGGGCTTGAATATCCTTGTTACACTATAATATAATGAAGATATGAGAAAAACAGTTATCGCAGCAGCTATTATAATCTTCGGCCTTCCGCTTCTGCCGTTAGTGCTGCCCATAGCGCTGGTTTACATCCTTGCGGCTGTGAACATGAGTAAGGGCTACGGCAAGATGTTTTGCGGCGGTGTGCGCCCGTCGACAAAGGACGTAATAATCGAGGCTATGGAGTCCAAAGGGATAATCGTTCCGCTGTGGCTTAAAACAAAACAGAAGTCCTGTTAGACCCTGTCAGATATTGATTAGCCTATAGGCTGAGTTCGGCGCCATTTAAACGCTCATACGCACTTAACGTAGACGTTACAATATATATTAAATAATACCGTATTTCACGATATTATTGAACATGTGAGTTTTGGCAATGTCATTCCTTGACCTGTTTTAGTTTCGGGCGTTTATTTGCCTGAAGGATTTTTTTCCTTATGCGTATAGAGGTGGGCGTAACCTCAACGAGTTCGTCTTCTTTTATAAACTCGAGGGCTAAGTCAAGGTTCATTGGGCGCGGGGGGATGAGCAACAGGGCGTCGTCTGCCCCTGAGGCCCTCATGTTAGTCAGTTTCTTTTCCTTGATTATATTTACATCGATGTCGTTTTCACGCGAGTTCTCCCCGACTATCATACCTTCGTAGACCTGTGTGTTTTCAGATGTGAACATTGTGCCACGCGGCTGCAGGTGAAATATGGCATACGCCGTCGCCCTACCCGCCCGGTCGGCAACAAGCGCGCCGGTCTGGCGTCTTGTCAGAGCACCCTGCCACACCTCATAGCCGTCAAACAAGTGGTTTAACAACCCCGTACCCCGAGTGTCAGTCAAAAACTGAGATCGAAAACCTATCAGCCCCCTCGATGGTATCCGGAACTCCAGCCTCACGCGGCCAAATCCATTGTTGTGCATCTTCGTCATGCGGCCTTTTCTCATCCCTATCTGTTTTGTGATGACCCCTACAAAGTCTTCAGGGATGTCTATAACAAGTATTTCCATTGGTTCGTGAAGCACACCCTCTATTTCCTTTGTAATTGTGGTGGGCATCGAGACGGAAATCTCATAGCCCTCGCGGCGCATCATCTCTATGAGAATTGCAAGCTGCAACTCTCCCCTGCCCATTACCTCAAAGCTGTCCATCTGCGAAAAATCAACCCTTATTGAGACATTATAGAGGAGTTCCTTCTGGAGCCTTTCGCGCAGCTGGCGCGACGTTACGTATTTTCCCTCTTTCCCTGCAAATGGGGACGTGTTTACGGAGAAAACCATAGAAATCGTCGGCTCATCCACCTTGATGCGCGGCAGCGCACGCGGGGTTTCGTAGTTTGAGACCGTATCGCCTATGTTAATGCCCTCAATGCCAGACAGGGCTATGATTTCGCCGGAGAAGGCCTCTTTTGCCTCTGTCCTTGCAAGCCCCTCAAAAGTAAACATCGACGTAACTTTCGTCTTTGACAACTCATCGTTGTCCAGTAAGACCGTCACCATGTCTCCAACGCGCACAGTGCCGGAGAATATTCTCCCGATGGCGAGGCGACCGACATAGTCGTTGTAATCGATATTTGTGACGAGCATTTGCAGGATATCGTCTCTTTTGTCCTCCGGGGGTGGGATTCTCTCTATTATGGACTTAAACAGGGGCTGAAGATCGCTTGAAGTGTCATCGGGGCGGATGGCCGCAGTGCCAGCCTTGGCGTTTGTGTAGACAACCGGGAAATCAAGCTGATCTTCCGCCGCGTCTAAGTCTATGAATAAATCATACACCTCGTTGACAACGGCCTGAATTCTTGCGTCCGGGCGGTCGATTTTATTTATTACCACAATCTGCGGCAGCTCAAGCTCAAGCGCCTTCTTTAGTACAAACCGCGTCTGAGGCAGCGGCCCTTCTGAGGCATCTACCA
>JADFXZ010000064.1 GCA_015233265.1 Nitrospirota bacterium | reverse complement strand
AAATATCCCCGCTGCCCAGCGCTACGACCACAGCCCCCTGCCTTTGAGGGGGGGGCTGGTTTTTTATTGTGACACAGTCTGAAAAGCGGGAATCAAGGAAAGCATCGGTCATGGTTAAAAGTATTGGCAATTTTGCCCTGCCACTAATATGATCCTTAACAGAACCGGCAGCCATGCTCAGCGTTACTTTATTTTTAAACGACGGATAATTTCCTACACTGAATTCTACTAATATATGCCGCCCCCTTCCTTATAGAGCAATCTCCATCCCCTGATATACGGCGAAGCAATTGAGGGTAGATCTTTTCTCTGCGATGATGCGCTGGCAGTCCTCTAGTATGGCATCCTGGGCATCGTCTGTCCTGTTTTGGTTGTGGTGAAAAAGACCAAATGATTTTACACCGCTTTCGATTGCCAGGCGCAGCGCGTCATTATAAATTGTGTGCCCCCATGTTCTTTTCTCATCATACTCCTCACCAATATATTCGGAGTCGTGCAGTAGCAGGTCGGCATCAGCGCAGAACTCCCTGTAGTCCTCAAAGTTGAGGCCGCCAGGATGCTTATATGTCAACTCGTTGTCGGTAATGAATATAAACGTCTTGCCGTCTTCGACAAATTTATAGCCCAGCCCCCTGTTCGGGTGGCTCAGCATGATTGGTGTTACCATAACGGAGTTGACCTTAAAGGACATAGAACAAACCGTAGCATATGAAAAAGTGGCCTTCACTTCATTGAAATTAACGGGGAAGTGCGGAGATACCATAGTTTTTGAGATCATTTCCTCTATGGAGCCTTGCTCAAAGGCGCAGCCATAGAAGTCAATCTTTGTGCCTTCTTTATAAATCGGCCTGAAAAATGGAAACCCCATGATGTGGTCCCAGTGAAAGTGCGTAAACAGGATACTGAATTTATCCCGTTTTTCCATGATCAATTTTTTACCAAGTTCGCGAATGCCAGAGCCTGTATCTATTATGATAATCTCGTCGTCTTTTGTCCTGATCTCGATACAAGTCGTGTCCCCGCCGTATTTCAAGTAATCTCTGCCGGATACGGGGATAGAGCCTCTGGCCCCCCAGCATTTAATATTCACCGCCAGCCCTCCTAATATAAAGCCAAATGCTATTATACAACAATACGTTATGGATTGACAGCAAACTACCGCGTCTTAGCAGGGCAAACACATTAGAAATTTTAAATTCTGATTTCGTCCTCTGGATTCCTGCTTTCGCAGGAATGACAGGATTAAAAACAAGGAAAAGACAGAAATAACTGAACAATCTAATACATGACAATCTCATTCCATTACCCTTCTTTTCATTCCTGCGAAAGCAGGAATCAAGGAAAACATCGGTCAGGGCAAAAGTATAGGCAATGTCTGAGTGTTTCTTCAAATGCGATTGCCCTGCGAGTCTTAGTGCGCACATGAAAATGGGCCAGTGGACAGGGGTGAGATCTCACGCAGTTTTTTTATCACACCTGGCAGGACATCTATAAGCCTTTCTATGTCGGAGCGGTCGTTATAGCGGCTGAGGGAGAATCTTACAGAGCCGTGTATAGCGGAGGCAGGTACGGACATTGCCTCAAGCACATGGCTGGGTGCTCCAGAGCCTGATGAGCAGGCAGAGCCGCTGGCGGCATATATCCCGTTGCTGTCGAGAAACATTAATATTGCCTCGCCGTCGATATGCTCAAAGCTGACGCTCGATGTATTGGGCAGACGCTGCACATCACGACCATTTACAATAGACCTTGGGCATGTGCTGAGAATCGCCGTTTCAAGCTCGTCTCTCAATTTTCCAAGGTACGCGGCTTCCTCTTTCAGACCCTTTGCAGCCAGCTCACAGGCCATCGCCAAACCAGCAATCGACGCAGTATTTTCTGTCCCTGAGCGCCGCCCATTCTCCTGATGCCCTCCAATAAGCAGTGGATAAAACGGTGTGCCCTTCCTTACATAGAGCGCCCCAATCCCCTTTGGCGCATGGAGCTTATGGCCAGACAGTGACAGCATATCCAAATTAAACCTCTCTACATCTACCGGCACCTTCCCTAATGCCTGAACCGCGTCGGTGTGAAAGAGTATCTTACCCCCGGAGACGTTCCGGCCTTCTATCATCCGGCCAATCTCCTCGATTGGAAATATAACGCCGGTTTCGTTATTTGCATACATTACGGACACTATGGCCGTGTCGTCTGACAGTGCAGCGGCAAGGACATCCATATCGAGTCTTCCCTGAGAGTCAACCTTCAGGTATGTAACCTCGTATCCCTGTCCTTCCATAAGGCGGCAGACGTTAAGAACGGCCGGGTGCTCCACTGCTGTGGTGATGATGTGTCTGCGGTCAGGGTATGCCTTTAAGGCGCTAAATATTGCGGTGTTGTCACCTTCTGTGCCGCAGCTTGTAAAGATTATCTCCTCAGGCAGGGCGTTAATCGACGAGGCTATGCAGGAGCGAGACTTCTCAAGTGATGCCCGCACTCGGCTGCCAAAGGAGTATGTGCTTGATGGATTGCCGTAATTATCCTTTAAAAACGGCAACATCGCCTCAAGCACCTCCGGCGCTAAGGCCGTTGTGGCGTTGTTATCCAGATAAACATGTCTTATGTCTTTCATAGCATCAAATACTTACACCTTGCAATACCTTTAATACGATAAAAATATTCATACCGATTTGTCAACTATTATTTAAGATTTGGCAGCTACACGGCAATTGCATGGTCTGCCCCGAATAAGTTATATTAGTAGCTGCACTTAATTTAACGCTATGACTACAACTCTATGCAAGATAATATAGTTATAAAAGGGGCAAGGGAACATAACCTCAAAAACATAAGCCTCGATATTCCCAGAAATAAGTTCATTGTAGTGACAGGACCCTCCGGCTCCGGCAAATCCACACTTGCCATAGATACGATATTTGCCGAGGGACAGCGCCGCTATGTCGAGAGCCTCTCCGTCTATGCACGCCAGTTCCTTGGGGAAATGCAAAAACCCGATGTGGACTCTATCGAAGGTCTCTCGCCATCAATCGCTATAGAGCAAAAGACTATCTCCAGAAGTCCGCGCTCCACAATTGGAACCCTCACCGAGGTGTACGACTATCTAAGGGTGCTATATACCCGCATAGGAAAACCCTTCTGCCATCTCTGCGGCAAACCAATCATATCTCAGGACACTGAGACCATTTTGGAAACTGTAAAGACGCTACCCAATGGCACAAGGATTCAGGTCCTCTGCCCGATAGTCAAAGAGCGCAAGGGGCTATATGCAAAGGAGCTGCTTGCCATGCGCCGTGAGGGCTTTGTACGCGCCCGCATCGACGGCGAAATGCACGACCTGACCGAAGACATTACTCTAAATAAAAACAAACGCCACACGATAGAAATCGTCATTGACCGGCTGATAATCAAGGCCGGCATAGAGAGAAAACTCACAGAGGCGGTAAACGCGGCCATGCGATTCAGCTCTGTCGTGGTGTTAAACCTGATTGAGGAAAACAGGGACATTGTCCTGTCAAAGACGATGGCATGTCCGGAGTGCGGAATAAATATTCCTGAGCTGACGCCTATGTTTTTTTCGTTTAACAGTAATCTGGGCGCATGCCCCAAGTGCAGGGGGATAGGACACGAACCACTCAACGAATACGACGACACACCGCTTTCATCACTCAAACAGTGTGTAGACTGCGGCGGCCTGAGATTGAAAAAAGAGGCGCTGAGCATTAAAATCGACGGCCTGAACATCGGACAATTCACTCAGATGTCCATAAAGGCCGCCGGTGATTTCCTCAATTGCCTAACGCTCAACGACAGAGACAGCTTTATTGCGCAGCGTATCCTCAGAGAAATTACTAACCGCCTTGAGTTTATGGAGCAAGTCGGTCTCAGCTATTTGACGCTTGACCGGCTTGTGCTGAGCCTCTCAGGCGGTGAGGCGCAGCGCATACGCCTTGCCACACAGCTTGGCTCATCACTGTCCGGAGTCCTGTACGTACTGGATGAGCCAAGCATAGGGCTTCACCCGCGCGACTGCGCCAAACTCATCGACGGCCTGAAGGACATCAGAGACAAGGACAATACCGTAATAGTGGTCGAACACGACGAAGAGACAATCCGGGCCAGCGATGTGGTAATTGACATGGGTCCGGGGGCCGGAGTCCACGGCGGTCATGTCACAGCAATGGGCAGTCCCGATGAGATAATGAATAATGCTCATTCGCTGACCGGTGCATATCTCAGCCACGGCACGACAATTGAAATCCCTAATGAGTGCCGCACACCCACAGGATATATAACTCTGACCGGGGCATGTGAAAATAACCTCAAGGGAATTGACATTGAAATCCCCCTGGGTGTGCTGCTGTGTGTAACCGGCGTATCAGGCTCTGGAAAGAGTACTCTGATTCTGGACACGCTCTATCCGGCGCTGTGTAATGCGATTATGCAAACCAACAATGTCGTTGGAAGGCACAATGCGATAACCGGCACGCAGCAGATTAACCGTGTGATAAGCGTAGACCAATCGCCAATAGGAAGGACACAGCGCTCCAATCCCGCAACCTACACAGGGATGTTTGGCTACATAAGAGAGCTGTTTTCAAATCTCATGGATTCGAAGTCGAAGGGATATACAACCTCACGCTTCAGCTTTAACGTCAAGGGCGGCAGATGTGAGCAATGTAAAGGGGCGGGGATAAGAAAATACGAGATGCACTTCCTGCCGGATGCCCATGTCCAGTGTGACGTGTGCGGTGGTAAGAGGTTTAACCGCGAGACCCTGCGCGTGCGCTACAAGGGGAAAACCATATCCGATGTGCTTTCAATGACAGTAAGCGAGGCGGTCGGTTTTTTTGCGGCGATAGCGCCTTTGAAGGAAAAACTAATGCTGCTTGAGGATGTAGGGCTTGGCTATATCACACTTGGGCAGCCAGCAACCACACTATCAGGCGGAGAGGCACAGCGCCTTCGGCTCTCACGAGAACTAACTAAACGCGCAACAGGCAAAACGCTCTACATCCTCGATGAACCCACCACGGGGCTTCACTTTGTTGACGTAGAAAAGCTCTTGCGAATCATCCACCGCCTCGTCGACCTTGGCAATACTGTAATTGTGATAGAACATAACCTTGACGTAGTCAGATGCTCAGACTATATTATTGACCTCGGCCCGGAGGGTGGCGATCAGGGAGGATATATAGTAGCCGAAGGGACGCCCAACGAGATTATGCAAAACCCGCGTTCAGTGACCGGTGAATATCTGAAAAAGCGAATAAGCTGAGTTATTCTGTTGTGACCGGCTGATTTAAAACGGCCATGTATTTAATTACAGTAATTCCAATACTGACATACCAATCTCTTACCATGATATATCAATGCCCTGTCTTGATGCCAGCAAAAATCAATACGCCAAGCATAATTAATACAGGCACCAGAAATGTAAGAATCATCGCCCATGCACCTTTGACATTTCCTATATTGAACGTCCAACCCAAATAGGGGCTTCTTTTTGGAACAATCCATCTTTTGTCCTTCTTCGAGAAATAAAACCCGGGCGATGTCCAATTGGCAGAGTTTTCCCACTCTAATTTATTAATTTCGTCAATATCCACCATTATTTACTCCTCCAGTTACAGAATTCCTCTAACCCTCTTGAAAAAATCCGACCTGATAAAATATACTACTTTCAGGCAGGGTGAGTCCACTTAGACGAATTTGTTTTCCAATCTGCGAAGATATAACTGTGCGTGATGTAACATATTCACAGTTTGGCAGATGGTTCGGCATACAAAGGGGAACTTGGCAGTGGCGTGCATTGTTAAAACAGAAAATCAGTAAGTAATTCAAGACAAGAAAAAGGGGCAGCAGCAAGGCCGCACAATCGGGGTTCCCGGTTTATACTGTTTTAAAGAGGAGTGTGCGTTATGAGTTTCAAGAAAATGGTTGTTGCAGTATGGGTAGTATTTGTATTTGCCGTAGTTCCGGCGCTATGTGCAGCTGATGATAAACCGGATAGGATGTGGCCCGCATCGGTTGATGAACTTGTGGCAAAAGTCAAGAAGGAAATCAAGATTATTGATATGGAGGCGTTTAAGAAGATAGTTGACAACAAGGGTGACGCCATAATAATTGACGCCAGAGAGCCGGAGGAATTTACAAGCGGGCGCGTGCCGGGAGCTGTTAACATCCCACGTGGGCTTGCCGAATTCAAGATATGGAAGGCCGTTGCAGGATTTCCGGACAAGACAAACACAGCGTTACATATTTATATCTACTGCAAACTTGGAGGCAGGGCAGCCCTGACTACAAAGGCGTTGCAGGAAGTAGGGTTTACAAATGTAACCGCTGTGGATATGAAAATAGCCGACTGGGTGAAGGCCAACTATCCTATAGAGAGATGAGTTTCGCATAGCCTGCGATTGCTTCCTGCAGGGAATCACCGTTGCCGGTGCAATATAGCACCCCCCCACACAGCGCCATGCTCAGTGGGGGTGGCAGGGCAAACGCACTATGTATTTTTTGGTCTGTCAATCCAGTAACAGCTGGGGGATGACGGCGTTGATGATTCAAATTCCGTTATCAATAGAAGTTGGCTTAAATAATGACTTTTCAATTAAGGCAGAAATTATAGCCATTCGTCATGAAATGGCAACTAAAGAAGACATAGCTAAATCAATCAGCCACTGACGCCCTATAAACCCCTTACCAATCAATGAGGCAATGCGCATGACCGTAGCTGAAGAAAATCCGCAACGGTTTAATTGCCACATCAGACATTTTATTCCTCGATTGAAAAGTTCAAATACTCAAGCATCCCCCTGGCTGCGCGTCTTCCCGTTGACATCGCGTGAATCACTGTGGTGAATGTCCCCTGGGTTTTAGTGTTATCGCCTCCGGCAAATATGCCCGGGATTGAGGTCATCAGCGTGTCTTTGTCAGTGTAGATGTAGCCGCCCTTGTCGATTTTTAGTTTGGGGGTTGTCCTTGAGATTATGGGGTTGGCTAGTGTGCCAAGGGCGTAGATTACCGTATCGACTTCTAAAAGAAAACTCGCTGAGCTGCCCTCATCGCTTCTGAGGCAGTCCATCCCACTGACCCAGCCCTCAGCGTCAGATAAGATTTCTTTCGTCTCGGTGCGGCAGACAAACTGCACGCCCTCTTCTTGAGCGTGCCGGAGTTCCTCCTTACGGGCAGGGCTGTCTTCTAATCTCTTTCTATATACGATGTAGACATTGTCTGGTCTTAGGCGCATAGCGGTTCGGGCTGCGTCTATGGCAGTGTTGCCGCAGCCTATGACCGCAACATTCTTTCCTATTCCAACAGGAGTGCCATATCTGGGGAAATCATACCCGTGCATAAGATTGACACGGGTCAAAAACTCATTGGCTGACATCACGCCGTTTAACGCATCCCCCTTAACTGCCAGCCCCATCGGATAGCCAGCTCCTGTCCCTATAAATACCACATCGAAGCGCGTCATCAGCTCTTCGATTGTGTGTATCCTGCCAATTACACTGTTTGTCTTTATCTCTACACCAAGCCTCGTTAGATTTTCTATCTCACTATCGACTATTTCCTTTGGCAGCCGAAACTGAGGTATCCCATAAGTCAGCACACCACCGGGCAAGTGCAGGGCCTCATACACTATGACAGTTAGTCCGGCCTTTGCCAAATCATAGGCACATGCAAGCCCCGCCGGGCCTGACCCAACTACGGCGGCCTTTTTAGGAAGCGTCTGCCTGCCATGAATTTCATGCCAAGCTTCCCGCCTTGCCATGTCACCAACAAATCGCTCCAGATGACCAATAGACACCGGTTCCCGCTTATTCCCAAGCACACAAGCCGCCTCACACTGCTTCTCCTGCGGACATACCCGCCCAGTGATTGACGGGAATAGGTTGGCATCTGTGATTGTTTTATACGCGCTTTTATAATCCTTTTGAGCAATAAAGTTAATGAATTCCTTTATATTTATTTTGACCGGACAGCCGGTAATGCACAGCGGCTTCTTACACTGGAGGCATCTGCCCGCTTCTGCGACTGCCTCCTCCACCGTGTATCCACAGACGACCTCATTGAAATCATGACGGCGCGTCTGCGGGGGCAGGTGAGCTGGCAGTGTCCTTTTTATCTCTATTTTTGACATTTCTTTTCGTGTAATTGCAGAGATTGCCTTTCGTATTTAACAAAGCGCCTCTGGCGAATGATTAATTCGTCGAAATTGACAAGATGCCCGTCCATGTCCGGGCCGTCGATACAGGCGAATTTTACCTCGTCACCCAAGGACACGCGGCAGCTGCCGCACATGCCCGTCCCATCGACCATTATTGGATTTACCGAGACCATCGTTGGAATGTTAAAGGGGTGCGTCGTCTCGGCAGATGCCCTCATCATGACAAGCGGGCCGATGGCAATGACGCGGTCTATTTGTCTTTCTGTGATGAGGCGTTTCAATGGCTGTGTGACTAAACCCTTTTCGCCGTATGAGCCGTCATCGGTAACAATAATCAACTCATCGGAGTAATCACGAAATCGCCCTTCCCAGAATATTAGAGACTCATTTCTAAAGCCAATTATAGCAATTGTGCGGCAACCCCTTATTTTTAAAGCACGAAGTATGGGATAAACCGGTGCTACGCCAAGCCCTCCGCCTACTAAGACCACCGTGCCGAAGTTCTCAATCTCTGACGGCTGACCAAGCGGCCCGGCAATGTTGGCAATCCTGTCTCCAGCCCTATACGCCATCATATCAAGGGTAGTCTTTCCTGCCGCCTGAATAACAATTGTAACAGTACCGGCATCGGCGTCAAAATCGGCAATGGTCAAGGGGATGCGCTCAGAGGTCTCATCGCAGTGTACAATTACAAACTGCCCCGGCCTTGCAGCCCGTGCAATCTCCGGTGCTCTCACCTCCCACAGGAATGTTGTGGGTGAGAAGTTCTCTATCCTCGTTATCTCAAACATAGCCTGGTGTTAATTATAACATTATTGTCATATAAGCTGGCATAGGCTAAATTGGGGATAGCGACCAGACTTTTAATATGCATCGGGCAAATAGGGGGCTGCCATCTCTGACCTGCATTACAAAACTCAAACCTCAGACCTCGAAAACATCCTCAACATTAAATTGAAGTCCTTCAATGACCTTAGAGACGGCCACACCGGTTATTGCCGCAGATGGAGATGTTTCCCCAAATTATTTGCCTTGACGTAACTGCGCATGATAGCGTATAAATTACCCACAATATCCTGATGTTTACCAAACGGACTGCCCTGCAACTACCTCCCCTTCAATGATCTCAGTTAAGCCTAAGCCCATATCAGGCTGTTCATAAGCATGGGAATGAGTCAGAACTTCAACCCCATTAATGATTTCCGTTAAATCATCTTCCGCGTATTCCATGATGTTATTCTACTGCAAAAAAGATGGTTTTGTCTTTGGAGCTGACGCAGCTACGCCTGTACATGACCCAAAATGCTTTCATAGAAGTAAAAATATTCGAATCATCCTGAGCTTGTCGAAGGATGCTCCTTTTATTTGGCATCTCTTGTAAATCAGACATCCTTCGACAAGCTCAGGATGGTTCTATCAACAAAAAAATTTACTCATACGAACACACTTTGGTATCACAACACAAGCCCAACGAATAATATAATAATATTTATTGCTATTGACTAATAATTCCAATTGTGTTATCATTATACCATCAGCCGGATTCCCACGGCACACTCATTATATATATAGGAGGTCACCAGCATGACGTTTTATTTCATCACACGCATCAGAGAGCGCTGGATTCCTGGCTCAATTTCCGCATCAAGCGCCACCGAGGCCAGAGCCAGTATTGAAAACACCAAATACCCTGTTGTTGTCATCGAGAATTCCTCATCGAACTAGGAGGCAGCGGCAATGTATAAAATCACCTGTAAACGGTGCAAAAATGTCGTTACTACGTGGAACAACAGGGGCGGCCGGGGCAGCTGCTTCTGCCGCTGCGGCAGCCCCCTCTACTACGCCGACGCAGTACACGTTGAGTTACCTTAGCCCAATGATATGCTAGACAAAGTAGTTCGGCCTTTTCTCTGTGCTGTCCTTTCAGAGCAATCCAGCCCAACCGTGTCGTATCTTCACTATCCTGAGACATGGTCTGTTATAGCGCTGGGTTTGTTAACTGATTACCTGCAACACCTAAGGTAATTAAAAACTCTGCCCCTCCGTCAATATTTCTGGCCGTAAGGCTGCCACCCATGTTTGTCTCGATTATCGTTTTAGACATATAGAGTCCAACACCTGTGCCCTCTTTTCCCTTTGTCGTATAGTAGTTTTCAAAGATTCTCTCTATCTGATGTTCTGGTATGCCGCCGCCATTATCTCTTATCGAAATTATTATCTTATCTTGTACAGCGTCGATTGTTATTTCTATCTGCCCTTTTAGTGAGGCGTCAGATTGTCTTTTTAAAACAATTGCGTCTCTTGAGTTAGTCAGAATGTTTAGAATCACCTGTTTAAACTCATTGGGGTATCCAAGTGTTATCAGTCCTGTGGTTTGTTCCGCTGTCATAGAAACAGCCGCGTAGTTGCTCTTAAACAGCGGTTCAAACAGCGACAGGAGTTCATCTATGGCTGTTTTGACATTGAATTTTAATTTTTCCTTCGATGGCTTGAAGAAATCTCTGAAATCATCTATCGTTTTTGCCATAAAGTCGGCTTGTCCCATCGTCACATCTACAGAGCGTTTTATATACTCCGCGTTAAGCTCACCGAAGGCATAAGCATCTTTTATATCCTGCACGATTAAGGCAATTGCGTTTAGCGGCTGCCTCCATTGGTGGGCAATTAGTCCAACCATCTCACCCATTGCCGCCATCTTGGATTGTTGAATTAATATTTGTTCATTTTGCCGTCTTTTCTGAGTCTCTTCGACCACCTTAGACTCAAGCTTTGTATTTAATTGCTTCAGTTCCTCTTCCATTATTATACGTTGCGTAATGTCTGTAGCTATGCCGCATATGCCATACATGTTCCCCGTTATATCAAACATAGGAAACTTCACTGAAACATACGTGTGCAGACCATCCTCAAACTGCGCTGTCTCTTCAAATTGTAAAGACTCTTTCCTTGTTTCCACTTCCATATCATTTGCCGTTAAACACCCGGCAATGTCCTTAGGAAAGATATCGTAGTAGGTTTTACCAACGACACTCTCCCTAGTTTGATGAAAAAGCATCTCACACTGGCTGTTAATAAATACAAATCTACCCTGCAGGTCTTTAAGAAAAATAACGGTTGTGGTACTGTCTATTATCGACTGGAGTTGTAAGCGAATATCTTCCAGCTTTTTCTCTAAGTTCTTTCTCTCGGTTATATCCTGAACAATACCAATCATTTGCATATGATTACCTGAATAATCACTTACTGTTATAACTTGTGACCAACTCCACCGCTGTTCATTATCCGCACTAATAATACGGCACTCCATAGTCCCATGATGGTCCTTTATCGCGTCATTAAAAGACTGTTGTGCGCGTGTACGGTCATCTGGATGAACATGAGACAGAAACATATCATAAGTCCAGCTTTGCAACGGTTCCGTATATCCAAAAATCTGGTCGTGTTTCAGCGAACGCCGCTGCGAGGTCATTGTTCTTAAGTCAAGCTCCCAATCGCCCATACTAGCTGCGTCAAGCACCATGTTAAGTTTATTACCGGTGTCTCTGAGCGATTCCTCGCTCTTTTTACGTTTCCTTATTTCACTGTCCAATTCTGAATACGTTTCCCTGAGTTTTACAGACATTGTATTAAAACACTC
>JADFXZ010000063.1 GCA_015233265.1 Nitrospirota bacterium | reverse complement strand
GCTGAAATGGAGTTAAAGCGCAACCCGCAGTTGATGGAGGACGGCTCACGAGAGCAGCTGCGCGATCTGATGGGCAAGGCGTGGGATTCTATAGACAACAGGATGGGGCAGGTGCGCTATGACAATATCTTTTGGAACAAGGTATTGAAAGACCTGATGATGGCCAGTGTGCGCTCAGTGGGCTGGACAGGCGGGACAATCAGAGAGCTGGGCGGCGGCCTGATTGACGCGGGCAAGGCGGTTAACAGCCTGAGGAAGGGAGGCCTATCGGCCTTCACGCCGGATATGGTGACGCACCGGATGGCCTATACAGCGTCGCTGGTAGTAGTGACGGGAATCATGGGGGCGGTTACGCAGTTTCTTATGACTGGAGGCAAGGGGCCGGACGGCATTACGGATTTATATTATCCCAAGACGGGCAATCTCGACGAGTACGGCAATGCGGAGCGAATCAGTTTTCCGACTTATATGAAAGACATAGTATCCTACGGCAAGCACCCGTTTACTACGATAACGAACAAGGTACACCCGCTGATGTCTGTAATATCAGACATGCTCAACAATAAGGATTTCTACGGGCATAAGGTGTATAACGAGGGCGACCCTCTGACACGGCAGGCGATAGACATTGCTAAGCACACAGCCCTGGCGCTTGAGCCGTTTGCCAGCAGGGGGATCAGGCAAAATTGGAAACAAAACTTCGGGCATTTAGACGTGAAGGCATTGTTGCCGATAGTTGGAATTACACCGGCACCGGCGGCGATAAGCAAGACTGCGGCGCAAACGGCGATGGATGAGGAGCGGGCGGGGAAGGCCCCGGCCGGTGGACGCAACACGAATGAGCAGGCGCGGGTAGACATGAAGCTGCAGATAGAGCGATTATTGAAAAAAGACCCTGCGGCAGGACAGCAGTTATTGAAAGAGAATCTGAGTAAGTTTTCCCCGCGGGAAGTAACGAACATCGAGATGTCCCGCGGCATATCACCGTACAGGGCGGCGTTTCAGCGATTGCCCATCGAGGAAGCGTTGAAGGTATATGAGCTTGGGACAAAGAAAGAGAAAGAAGAATACTTGCCGCTGCTGGGCAAAAAGCTGCAGAGCTTAGTGCTGTTATCAGCAGACAAACGAGCGTCGGTTATCGAGAAATTGAAAGAATTAGGGTTGATGAGATGAGGAGGCAGTGGGATTCCAAATTTATAACTTGACATATCATGCTTGTTATTGCTTTAATTAGACAACGACAAGTTTTCTAATTAAGGAGACAGCTATATGACGCTACCGGAAAGGTTAGAGCTCAAGTTTGAGGAATCCTTCAACAAGGCGATACAGGAATCTATTCTCAGAGGTTTATTTGATTCTTATCGCGATGCGTATAATGAATGCGCTGGGTATGATTATGAGGAGCAACATGACCTTGAGCCATTCCAAAGATGGATTAAGTTCCGTCAAAGCCTGCGGGGCCTGTCTAAGCGCTATGATAATATTGAAGTTGAACCTAAACCTAACGGTAACGGCTCCAACTATCACATATTAATAATAAGCAAGTTTATCTATTTGACAAGTTCATCGGTATCCGAGTCATCGTCATTACCGCGAGATGCTTCACATCGCAGAGATTACGCATTCCAAAGCCAGCTTGATCTTTTCAAGCCGCTGAAGGAGAAGAATTTGTTTACGCTATTTTGGCACACGGATCTAAGAGAAAGGATAAACAATATCCTACCTTCGCTTTTATCATCTTTCCAGATAGAGATTTTGAATCTCCTGTTTGCAGAATAGACTTGTTTAAAAAGCACGCAGAACTCATTAAAACCTTAATGCCAGCATCTGAGGAGAATGAAAAAATTGAACCGGATGTATTCATTCTTTCTCAGAAGAAAGTCGATAATCTATAATGAAAATTGGAACGCGAGGGTTCAAGGGTCAGAGGCTGGTCGAAGCCCGCAAGGCACGGGGATTGAGCGTGATCGCTTTATCTGAGCTTACAGGGCTTTCTCGTGCGGCTATTTATCAGTATGAAAACAATGAGCAGGCACCCCGCGGCGCAATACTGGAGCAGCTTTCCAAAATATTACACATACCGGAAGCGTATTTCACTTCCGATTTAACAACCTTTACCTCCAATGTAATATTTTATCGCTCTATGAGTTCTGCCACTAAGACCGCCAGAGAGCGTGCCGAAAGTCGTTTCCTTTGGTTAAAGCTAATAACATCTTATCTAAGGCAATATATTGGATTTCCGATAGTCAATCTCCCTGCCTTTTCTACGCCGAATGAACCTGTTAAAATATCAAACGAGGAAATCGAAAAGATGGCCTCAGAGTCAAGAAAGCATTGGAATTTAGGAGACGGGCCGATTTCAGACACCGTGAATCTGCTTGAAAGAAACGGTGTTATTGTTGCGCGTGATACCCTTGATGCCGACACATTAGATGCGTTTAGCGAGTATTATGAGCCGAATGCTACACCTTATATAGTTTTAGGTGACGATAAAAAAGTGTCAGTCCGTTCACGTTTTGACGCATGCCATGAGCTTGCTCATCTGATATTACATAGTAAAATAAAGAAAGACATTCTTAAAAAAACTCCTGAATTTAAATTGATAGAGGCGCAAGCAAATTATTATGCTGGTGCATTTTTACTACCTGCGCATGTATTTGCAAAGGAGTTTTATACTGTAAACATGGATTTACTGAAAAAATTGAAACTCAGATGGCGCGTCTCTATAAAGATGATGATTAAACGCGCATTTGATTTGAATCTTGTATCGTCGGATCAAGCAAGAAATCTCTATATAAATTATTCCAAGCGAAAATGGAGTATGCAAGAGCCCTACGACAATGAATTGATAATCGAACAGCCTTTGCTAATACGTAAGGCATTTGAACTGCTGCTAAATAAGAGCATCGCAAAGCGTGAAGATGTATTTTCTAACCTCCCTTTGCCTCAAAAAGACATCGAAAGTCTTGCCGGATTGACATCGGGTTTCTTATCTGTTAACCAAAAAGAAATCGAACCAAACATTTATATAATCACAAGTGTAAACTCCAATAAACCCCGTGAGTTAAACGCCACCCATCCTGTCAATATCATACCTTTTAAAAAACGTGATTAATATTTTAAAAAACGTTGCCGCTTGAGATATTAAGCCTTTTGAGGGAGAAGGGCGGCGACAAAGCCACCGCCCCTATAGCAAATGAACAATGTCTGACCTCAGACCGTAATATTATATCACATCGGCGGCTTGATGATGACAAGGCCTGAGGATAGGATAGGAGAGGGGCGGAGAGAAACCCTCCGCCCTGCAAAAAATGTCTGAACATCCACAGACACAGCAGTATTATTATATCAAAATCGACGGCGCGATTGAAATGACCGGGTGTGTTACGCAGGTAAGGAGTTGACCTGAAAATAATGCGATGTGCGGCCTCATAATAACACAGGAATCGGTCTGAAAAAATAGGACGGTAACACAAAATGAGGACAGGAGAAGGGGAAATCAGGCGGCTTGGGAATCCGCATTATATATGGTCGGGGGTTCGAATCCCTCCCCAGGAGCCAATGGGAAATATCCTATCACATCGAAAAAAGCATATAAACAGCCTTCCGGAATCGTATCATAAAATGCCTGAAAACCCGCATTCGACTGTAATCGGGGGTTCGAGCCCCGTCCACCCCGCCATATTTTATTTCCACATTGTTTCCAACGTCGCCCTGTTATGATAATTATGATAATATAACAAGTGTTTTTATTAACAGGCATACCGCTTCAGCTTCTGAGCGCATTCGCAGTTGATGTGTGCGTGGGCGACCCTATTTGGATTCCCCATCCCGTGAGATATATCGGCAGATTGATAGCGTCTCTGGAGAGTCATCTAAGAAAGCCGGCAAGGACACCGCTTTATAATCTAATAACAGGGGCATTGGCGGTTGTCATTACAGTTGGTGCCACATATATGGCGGCGTTACTATTTATCAAAATACTGCCACCCAGGCAATATACGTTATTTAATACAATATCCCTCTATGACTTAGCAATAGGGATAGCCGGTTCATTGGTACTGGCGCATAACGGGCTTATCTCATCGGTTCTACATGTCAGAGACAAACTCGAAGCGGCGGATGTGGAGGGGGCGCGTGCGGCAGTGTCCCTAATCGTAGGCAGAGACACAGGGCAGCTAACGCAAGAGGGCATCGCACGGGCTGCCATCGAGACCGCCGCCGAGAATGCCTCAGACGCAATTATAGCGCCTCTGTTTTATTTTGCCATAGGAGGGCTGCCCCTTGCATTGGCCTATAAGGCGGTTAACACGCTCGATTCTATGATTGGCTATAAAAATGATAAATACCTGTACTTCGGACGCGCAGCCGCAATAGTTGACGACATCGCTAATTACATCCCGGCGCGTCTGAGCGGCATTGCCATTGTTGCGGCAGTATTTGCAATTAATGTTGTCAAATTGTTACGCTACGCGATTCGGGGGAAAGAGACGATGGGCAAAGACAGCGGAAAGATAAGTAAGCCATGCGATTATCAGGGCGGTCATCAGGCAGACCATTTTGCCGGATTTGTAGAATTAACGGCCTTCACGGATAGTCTGCAGACCATGGTCAGAGACGGCAGAAACCATTCAAGCCCCAATGCCGGCATTCCAGAGGCCGCAATGGCCGGGGCGCTTGGCCTAAGACTCGGAGGCCCTTCATACTACGGCGGCGCGCTTGTCGAAAAACCATATATCGGCAGGGGAGGCAGCCATGCTGATGCGTCAAAAATTACAGACGCGGCGGTCATAACGGCGGTTGCTTCTTATATAGGATTGGCGGCGGCTTTCGTCCTTTCGTATGCGGTGAAATACGTTTTGAGGAATATCGTGTGATAACAAAGCAAACAGGTTTGGTGCGGAAATTGCTGCTTGCCGCGGGGTTGCCGGTAGTGTTTGTCCTGTTGATTGGAGCGGCCGCGCTCTACGGTGCTGCCGGTGCCACACAGTTTATCTCCGGCAATATTTTTACTGATACCAGCAATCCGTTTACCGTCTTACTGGTCAATAAACGAACCAGTGAACTATACATTGCCCAAGTCAAAGACAACTTGCCACTTATTACGAAAACCTATAGCGCCTTGTATGGCAGAAACACGGGCGATAAGCACAGAGAAGGCGACAACAAGACCCCCGAGGGGTTTTACTATATCACAGGCTATATGCCTCCGAAAAAACTCAACGCCGCCATCTACGGCGATGGTGCCTTCAAGCTGAATTATCCAAATATTATGGATAAAATCAAGGGTAAAACCGGCCACGGCATCTGGATACATGGCCGCGGCGCCGGACGAGATAATGAAAAGACGCAGGGGTGCATCTCCTTGGCAAACAGCGATTTGGCAAGTCTTAAATCAACACTTTTACCAGGCACACCTGTAATCATATCTGATAATATTGAGTTTCTCAATGCCGAAGAATATGCAAAACACAAAAAAGAATACATGGATATGTTTAAAGCTTATATCTCGTCGTGGGAAAAAGGTGATTACAACGGATTTGCGAGCTATTTCAGTGCCAACTTCAGGGGCAATGAGGGCCTCACCGCAGAGAGTTATCTGAACAAAAAGAAACAAATCATGGCTCTAAACCAAACAAGAAAGGTCATCGTCTCAAACGTGAATATCTTTAAGGAAAACTCCACTAAACTCATGTACACATTTGACCAGTTCTACTGCTCCGGTGACGTGCTGTCCTACGGAGCCAAGAAGCTCTACCTCCTGGCTGAAAAAGAAGGAGATTACAGAATAATTGCCGAGGAGTTTACAAAGCTCGATGTGGAACCTGTTATCGAAAAGGACGTTATCACGACCCTCAATAAATGGAAAGACGTGTGGCAGGCCAGAGACATAGAAAAGTACATATCTTACTACAGCGGCTCATTCAGGTCGGAAAATATGGACATAAAACAGTGGAAGGCACACAAAGAAGGCCTGTTTAATAATACAAACTCCATTAAAATCAACCTATCAGACATAAAACTAAAGTTTGTCTCACCCGGGAAAATAGTGGTTTCGTTTATACAGAAGTACACATCGGGGGTAGTTTCTGACAAGGGCATTAAGACTCTGGTACTGAGCGGCTGCCCTGGAGATTATAAGATAGTGGAAGAGGGGTGGCGCGCGACCTGAAAAACAATAAAATCCCTTGATTGTGCGGCAAGGGGATTCTCACAATTAGTGCCATTATGGCATGATAATGTGTGTTGATTTCATATATAGTGTCATTATGGCACTATAGTTTTGATCGTTTAATCCGTGGAGAGACACATGGAGCTTAGTGTATTGGTTGTAGAAGGGCATGAAAAGCCAGCGTGGGAGAAGGCCAAAAATTATTTAAAGAGAAAAAAGATTAAATTGTTTTCGGCGTCATCAGCAAAGGAAACCTTCAAGATATTACACAAAGAACCCGTTAATATCGTGCTGTGCGACTTTAATTTACGCAACGTCGACAGTCTCAGTTTCCTTAATAAAATTAAGGCGGCCAGACCTGATGTCGAGATAATTTTTCTTTCCGAACGCGCACCCCTGTCCAGGGCGATAGAGGCGATGAAGGCCGGAGCTTATGATTTCTATGAGTTTCCCATTAACATGAAACTCCTGATGGCGGTAATCGAAAAGGCCGCTGAAAAACAGACCTTGTACGTCGAGAAGACGAAACTGGAAAAGAAGTTCAAAGAGCGCGTAAACTATGGAAATATAATTGGCCGCAGCAAGGCCATGCAGTATATCATAGATATTGTGGCCTCTGTGGCCGCCAAAAACGTAAACATATTATTGACCGGCGAAACCGGCACAGGCAAGGAGATGATAGCAAACGCGATTCACTATAACAGTGACCGCTCTTCAAAACCCTATGTCAAAGTAAACTGCGCCGTTTTCAACGAGGGTATCTTGGAATCTGAACTATTTGGACACGAAAAGGGCGCCTTTACGGGGGCTGCGGCGCGCAGGCAGGGGCGTTTTGAGCTGGCAAACGGCGGCACGATATTTCTCGATGAGATAGCCGACCTGCCGCTTGGCACGCAGATTAAGCTCCTGAGAATCCTCCAGGAGAAAGAATTTGAGCGCGTTGGCGGCAATGAGACCATAAAAGTCGATGTCAGGGTTATCGCTGCCACAAACCGTGACCTCAGAAAACTCATCGACGAGGGTGCCTTCAGAGACGATTTGTACTATCGTCTCAATGTGGTCAAGATAGAACTGCCAGCGCTCAGAGAAAGAAAAGAGGATTTTCCACTTCTTGCCACCTTTTTTATAAATAAATTAAATGAAGAGAAGGGCTATAAAATTAAAGGCATATCGAAGGACGCGATGCAGACACTCCTGAGCTACCAGTGGCCTGGCAACGTCAGAGAACTTGAAAACGCTCTTGAGTCCGCTATGGCTCTGGCAAAAAAGGATTTCATCGAGTCCAGTTATCTGCCAGCGTTTCTGCTTATGTCAGAGCCGGCTCACAGCGACTGCTATCGAATCTCCCACAACCTGACACTCCCCGAGGTCGAGCGTGAACTCATACGCCTGACCCTTGAGCGGACAAAAGGAAATAAGACCGCCGCTGCCAGGGCGCTGGGACTTGGACTGAGAACCCTTCACAGAAAGATAAAGGAAATAAGGCAGTCATCTTCGTGAAATGTGCCTGAATTGCATCCGCGGCAATCGTGCCATAATGGCGCTGTGCTTGATGCCATTGCAAGCGCCAAGTGCCGTAAAAGCCGCCTGAAGGGCGTGGCATTATCGGCTAAAATAATACTTTTGTCTGGCATGTTTATTGCTTATAATAAAAAGGCGCATCAAGCCCACCATTCTGGAGGGCTAATTTTCTGAGCACACACCGGAGACTTATGAAAAACACTACCCTTTCGCAGGAGGAAGAACCTCCGAGCTTGCAAAGCGCTCAACTTTTCGACTATCAGCTTGCGCCCTCAAGCTCGATAGTCCGGAAATTGTGGCCCTCCGTAACTGCAGATGACTGGAGTGACTGGTACTGGCAGCTGTCAAACAGGCTCAGGTCTGTACATGCCCTCTCGGCATTATTCGACTTAAAACCTCAACACGCGGCAAAATACAAACAGTTAATTGACAAGTACCACTATTGCATAACCCCGTACTACTTGTCCTTGATTGACTGGACTGACCCTCATGACCCGATACGACAGCAGTGTGTTCCAGACCTTAAGGAGATAGAATATGCAAGCGTGGGCGATTGTGACCCGCTTGGAGAGGAAGACGACACTCAGATTGCCGGCCTTGTTCACAGGTATCCCGACAGGGTGCTGATGTTGGTTACTAATTCCTGTGCCGTGTACTGCCGCCACTGTACGAGAAAGAGGATATGGCAGGATGGGGAGTCTATAAGAAGCAAAAAAGACTTGCTTGCGATGGTAAACTACGTAAGGTGTGTGCCGGAGGTTAGAGAGGTTGTAATATCCGGCGGCGACCCGCTGACTTTGAACATAGAGATGCTGGATTGGTTTTTGGGGGAATTAAGGACGATTTCCCACCTTGAGGTAATAAGAATCGGGACAAGAATCCCGGTCGTCCTGCCAATGAGGATAACTGATGAGCTTGCCGGTATGTTGTCCAGACACAGGCCGCTGTGGATTAATACGCAATTTAACCACCCGCGTGAGGTAACACCAGAGGCACAAGAGGCCTGCGATAAGATTCTAAGGGCGGGAATACCGGTATCTAACCAGTCCGTCTTACTCAAGGGCGTTAACGACTCGGTTGATACGATGAAAGCACTGTGCCACGCGCTTCAGAGGATAATGGTCAGGCCATATTACCTCTATCAGTGCGACCCGGTGAGAGCTGTCGAGCACTTCAGGACAAGCGTATGGAAAGGTATAGAGATAATTGAGCAGATGCGAGGATTTACGGGCGGCCTCTGCGTTCCGACATTTGTGGTGGATGCCCCCGGGGGCGGCGGCAAGGTGCCGCTTCAACCGTTTTATCTGCTTTCTGCCACCGATGACGAGGTAACCCTGAGAAACTACGAGGGGATGATTATCAAATATCACAATCCCGTAGATAGAGATCCACGTCCGGCGCGGCAGGCCAAAAACTGCAAAGTCCCCGTTGACGCGGCCAGATATAAAAGAAGAAAGGAAAGGACCTTGTTTTCTGCGGAAAAGGCGCAATGAACATAGGCTTGACATTTGACCTCAGAAGGCACTACCAACAGCTTGGATTCTCCCAAGAGCAGACCGCCGAGTTTGACTCCGAACAGACGATAGACTGTCTCGTGCAGGCCATAAAAAATACCGGTTGCACGGTCTCGCTCATAGGCAATATCAGGAGTCTTGTAGAGAGGCTCGCAGCCGGAGTGACCTGGGACCTGGTGTTCAACATCTCTGAGGGGTTGTATGGAAGGAGCAGAGAGGCACAGATTCCTGCCCTGCTTGAGGCCTATGCCATTGACTATACATTCAGCGACCCGCTTACGCTTGCCCTGTCACTGGACAAGGCGATAGCAAAGGCCGTAGTGCGCGCCCACGGCGTGCCGACTCCAGATTATATCGTTATTGATTCGATGGATTTCACATCCTTTATGCCATTAAAAGGCCGGCCGTTGTTTATAAAACCCCTCTGCGAAGGCACGGGCAAGGGCATCGATACCGACTCCATAGTCTACAGTGAAGCGGCATTTAAAGACCGCTGCCAGTTCATTCTAAACACATACAATCAGCCGGCCATTGTTGAGGACTATCTGCCAGGGAGAGAATTTACGGTAGGAGTTATAGGCACAGGCAAAAATGCCCGGGCGGTGGGAACCCTGGAGGTCAAACTCCTCGATAACGCCGACCCGCTGGTGTATTCCTATGCCAATAAGGAATTTTGCGAAGAGAGGGTCAAGTATGAACTCTGCCGTGATGAGGCGATTGAAAAAGAGGCGTCTGAGATAGCGGTAGCGGCCTACAGGGCTATTGGATGCAGGGATGCGGGCAGGGTTGACTTAAAAGGCGACTCCAACGGGCATCTTTCGTTTATCGAGATAAACCCGCTTGCCGGCCTCAACCCCTCGCACTCTGATCTGCCCATACTGTGTGCCCTAAACGGCATTGGCTATGATGAGCTGATTTCGAGTATTATTCAATCTGCCCTAATGCGCAAAGCCGATAACCGGCAGCGAGGCATCTATGAAAATAGCAATCATTCATGAGCCAATCATAGAGGGCAGGCCAGACTCCGAGGATCTGCTTGAAGAGGTCGCTGTTGTCACAGGGGCATTGCAAGCGCTTGGCTATGAGCATGGTACATTTGCCATAGAGGGCGCTCTTAGCGGCCTTAATAAGCTGATTACGCGGCTGGCTGAGTTTTCGCCCGATGTGGTGTTTAATTTAGTTGAAAGTCATGACCGGGGGCAGCGGCTCTTTCCCGCCGTGTGCGGCCTTATTGAGCTTGCCGGATTTTCCTTTACGGGCTGCCCATACGATGCCCTCTTAACTACGACAAATAAAATTACCGCTAAGTCTGTGATGGTGGCTGCCGGTATTCCAACACCAAGGTGGCATGTTTATGACGGCGTAACTCCAACTCTTAGGGTTGGCCGCACATACATTGTGAAACCAGCGTGTGAAGACGCCTCAGTTGGCATCGACGACTCATCAGTCTTTACAGACAATACAAAACTCATAGAATCATTGCCTGAGACCATTGCCATACACAAACAGCCGCTTCTGATAGAGGAATATATTAAGGGCAGAGAGTTAAATGTCTCAATCATCGAACGCAGCGGCGGTGAGTTAGAGGTCTTTCCGATAGCTGAGATATTATTTGAGGACTGGCCCGCAGACAAACCCGCAATAGTTGGTTACAACGCAAAATGGCTGCCTGAGTCATTCGAGTACAATCGCACACCACGGCAATTTAACCCGGAAGGGCTCAACATCGCGCAACTCAGACAAATGGCATTAAGGTGCTGGCGGGCCTTTGGCCTCAGAGGGTACGCACGTGCTGACATGCGGGTTGATGATTCGGGGCAGGTATATGTCATCGAGGTAAACGCCAACCCCTGCATAGCGCATGAGTCTGGATATATGTCGGCGGCTGCCCAGACCGGGCTTAGCGAGACAGATGTTGTCAGGATGATAATTGAGGCTGCGCGCAATAAATGAAACCTCAGCCCGGCCAATCGATTACACTAAGGCAGTCGGCCACACACGCCGACATTGATGCGGTGAGGCAAATCCTCGATTCCACCGAAGTGTTCCACCCGCGGGAGATTGCTGTGGCTGTCGAGCTGCTTGATGATAACCTCACAAAGAAAGGACAAAGCGAATACCAGTTTATATTTGCTGACCTCGACCATCAGGCAGTCATAGGCTACATATGCTACGGCCCCATCACGATGACTGAGTCCGGGTATGACATCTACTGGATTGCAGTGCGAAAGGACATGCAGCGCACAGGCGCGGCCGGGCTGCTGATAGAAGAGGCGCAAAGGCGTATAACTGACTCCGGTGGAAAATTTGTTTACATAGAGACCTCAACGAAAGACTGCTATAAACCAGCCCGCGAGTTTTATGTAAAACACGGCTATCTATGCACGGCCACTGTGCCACACTACTATGCCGAAAACGACAACAAGGCTGTGTTTATGAAAACAATCCGCTGAGACAATAATTCTGCCATAGAATTACGAACCATCCTCAATCTGACCAAGTCAATGTATTCTGAGCCTGTCGTAAAACCGTAGGCCTCTAATTAGAGTCTGTCCATAAACTACCAATTTTCAGACTTGCGGTCATGAAGCAGCCAA
>JADFXZ010000062.1 GCA_015233265.1 Nitrospirota bacterium | reverse complement strand
TTAGACAATACTCCTTTGCCTATAAACAAATACGCTAAGTTAATGACATTGGATTGCAAGGTGGGCGTACTAAAAAATCAAGCGGAGGATATTATGCTATATAAGATAACAAAAAAAGGGCTTTCTCACGAAGAGATTCTAAGGTGCATAGAGAACATTAAGAAAGCATTCTACGACGAGGATAGTTATTTAGGCAAAGGGGAATCTTTAGGCAATCGGGAATACATTGATGTGCTCCCAGAGTGGCCGGCAAAACCAAAGCCGGATAAGTGTCTTGAAGAGATAAAGGCAAAGTTAGATGAAATAGTTAAAAAGAGAGTTTGCAAACCCGGCGATGGGCTGTATTGCGTATTATCCGTTTGTGACGGAGCAGTGCTAGCAAAATATTATTTTCCTTTCGTTGACAGGTATCAGCGTTATTTTATGGACCGTAAGTGGCAAAATCCTGTAAGAGATCCAAGAGTTGATGCAGATGAGCTGTTGTGCCTCGAAAGCATAGATAAAGGAAATGTATATACGAATTCTTCAAATAATGTCAAAGCTTATAATCATTTTATAAATGTTGTAACGGCGATGGCGCGGCTGATTAGCTTCTTTAGAGATGAGAAAAATATAGATAAATATATAATCAACGGTAACAAAAAACAAATTGATATTTCTTATGATAAGAAACATGGTTTTAGAATCTTTACGTTGATGCTAGCTGCTTTCTATCATGATATTGGTAAAACCGTAGAATATCACAGGCATGGCATGGAAGGTGCTATAATTCTCTCAGATCATAGAAGCAAAGCATGGAATGACTTTATTGTAATCATTGACAAATATCACGGTTTATATCCAGATGACTTTTGCTATAAGTTTGAGCATGATGATTTGATTTTTATTTCTGACTTCTTATACTACCATGATCAGTTTGGACCTCTTTCGACAGGAGAGTCAGGATATCTAAGATTAGTTGACTTAGTTAGCAGGGTTAAAAAACATAGTCTTATATGTAATAAACAACCATATGACCCTAGTAGTAAAGTGCAAGATGATCAAAAGAGGTGGAGCTACAGGTTTCTTTTTGATTTATGGCTTCTAAATCTTGCAGATATAATTGCATCCTATGATAATAAGGATGAGATAGACACTACATGGGAATATGAAGATAGGGCGGATAGAAAAATAGAGGAGTTTCTTACAGAAAATGATCAGGCATCGATTCTTTTACATGATTTAAATATCTCATTTAAGCTGTTAGATACAATAAATGAGCACCTCCATTCTGATAACCTGTCTGAGGCTTACAAGGAAGCAAGTGATTTCTCAAAGAGACACACAACGGAGAGGTTAAGGAGATTAACATATGTAAGCATAGAAAGGGCATTACGACAATTTTGTAAAAACAACCACTATCGTATTCCTTCATACAAAGTCTCTAATGAACAAAAGTCAAAAAGCATAGAGAATGTTCTTAGAAAATTTAAAGAAATTAAGATCGTTAAAGGTGACCTGGCGGGTGATCTAACGAGTCCTTATAACACCATGAGAAGTATTCTGGGATGTATAAATGAGGATCTATGTTTAGGTGTTTTTGATGATACATTCGCTGCTTCTCAGGAGGGTAGATTAAACACCTCAACGAGGGAAGTAAATGCAATTATAAACAGGCATATAAAAACAATGGGTGATTTCGATGCGTTTTCTGAGAGATTTTCACTCGTAGGGCAAATGGACTATGCACTGGGATGCTTCCAGCAAATAGTTGAAACCGCTTTGGATTGTGTATATGTGGAACTAATAGTTCCGCATAAATATAAGTCAAAACTGATTAGGGATATAAATGCTGAGACCATAGAGGGTGATATGGATTTTCTAATCAGATTAAATAGTAAACTATTAGTAGAAAATCTCATATCCGTTTTTATCGAAATTATTCACCATTTGTTGTTTCGAGATGAGTTCGGAACTCGTTTACGCAACATAGAGTTCAATGATTTAAGAAAAAGGTTAAATGATGAGAAGATACGTGCGATTCTATCGCAGGACGGCCACGCTCGCATGAAACGCGCTTTACAATTGATTCTGCAAACTGTATTTTTATATTGATAAACATGGCAAGCCAGTAAGGCATCAGGTGCGCCTTACCATACGGCCAATGGCCTCCGGCATGATTGACAATACGTATGCGTAAAACGATATGTATTTCCTCATCTGCACGGGGGCAGAGACCTTTTTTCTGTATTTTTTTATCAGGTTCAGGCTTGCCTTAACGTATTTTCTGAACCGTGCCCCCGAGTTTTTGCCGTGTATCCTGTAAAACGCAAGCGGTTCGCTTATGTAGCCTATCTGATGGGCAGCCGCAATCGTAAGCCACAAATCAAAGTCCTCGACAGTGATTAATGCCTTGTCTTCGCTGAATTGAAGGCCGCCTCCATTTCGGAACATCACCGTCAGGCACGATATGTAGTTAAACGAAAGATACAAGTCGATGAACATTTTGTTGGCTAAACCGAATCGCCGCCCCGGCGGTCTGCCTTTTGTGTATGTCAGAACACCATTTTCCATCGCGGCCGCCTTCGAATACACCATAAAAATATCTTCATGGGTGTTTAAATAGTTTACCTGCTTTTCAAGTTTATCGCCAAGCCACAAATCGTCGGAGTCCAAAAAGGCGATGTACTGGCCTCCCGCCTCCTTTAACCCCACGTTTCTTGAGGCGGCAATTATGCCATCGTTTTTAAACTTAATATATTTAATCTGTTCACAGGCAAAGCCGCGCACTATCTGCTCAGTATTGTCAGTTGAATAGTTGTCTATCACTATCAGCTCCCAGTTGCGGTACGTCTGAGAAAGTACGGAGCTGATGGACTCTCCTATGAACTCGGCGTAGTTGTAGGTTGGCATGATGATTGACACCAGCGGGCAGGCGTGTTCAGACATTACATTGACTCCACGAAGCCCTCGCACAGGGAAAGGCATTGTATAATCTCTGCATCCATGCCGCCCTCAAGCGCAAAGCCCGTTTTTTTTATCTTTTCGATACTATAGTTTGTTGGCTGTAAAAATGGCTCTGAGGCCGCCGGCTGCCCAACCTTAATTTCGCTTATCGTGCGTCCATAGGTCTCTTTATAGACCCGCGCCACACGCTGTGCCGCCTCTAATATCGTCATCGGACATTCACCGCCAAGATTATACAGCCCATCGCCAGAGCCGCCCTTTAGTTCATAGATAAAATGACCAACGGCGCGCGCAACATCGCGTATCGCAATGAAATCCCTGTACTGAGAGCCGGAGGATTTCAGCGTCAGCACCCCCTTGGTTACGGCCTGACGGCACAGATCGTTAAAGACGAGGCTCCAGCGGTTTACCGCCCTGTCAGCCGGGGCGCCGTAGGCATTTGACAGCCTGAAAATCGCCGTGTTCATTGAGTTATATCGTCTGAACTGATCGACAAACCCCTCAGCCGCCGCGTGTGTAATTGCATACGGGTGATATGGCCTTATTGGGGTGTCCTCTGTTATTAGTGGACGCTCCAGATTTTCTCCATAGACATGAATTGTCGAGAAATATATAAAATTCCTTACTCCGGCCTCTGCAGCCGCCCTAAGCAGCCGGTATGTCCCCTCTGCGTTTGTCATCAACGCTGAGACCGGATCACGCATCGAGTCTATTTCGTTCATTGCGGCAAGATGGACTATTGTATCTATACCGGCAACGGCACGAGTTATCGATTGCTCGTTGCTTAATGACATATTTAGTGTCTTAAACGCGGAAGCCCACAAGGGCAGGTCTTCATTGTTTGTGGATGTGATGGTTACATCCGAATCGGGATATTGATCTGCCAGATAAAGGGCAGTCCTGCCGCCAATAAACCCCCTGCCACCGGTTATCAGCACACGCATTATTGCGCCCACCGGTACGGAATTCGTGTGTCGTCGTGGCTGAGCTGGTCGGCCTCGGCTGGGTCGTGCATCTCAGAAGCACAGTTGGCTACAATAGTAATGCCCTCTGAAATCCCCATAAAACCGCTCCACAGCAGCGGCGGCACATGCACGAGGCAGTAGTTGCCGTTGCCTATTTCGAACTCATCCACACGCCCGTTCGTTGGTGAGTCTGCACGTTCGTCATAGATAACAAGCCTCACACGGCCAAACGGGACTGCCAGATTAAGCGCCATTTTCTTGTGCAGCTTCCAGGCCTTTACGGCACCGGGGTTGACAACGGAGAAATACACCTCGCCAAATCTCTCAAACAACGGGGAGTCACACCTCAGCATGTGCATCACCTTGCCGCGGGCATCTTCTATTTGCTTTAATGGTGTGACAGAAACGCCTTTTATCATTTAGCCCAACTGATTGACTTTTTTTGTGCCTGCCCGATATAGTGAGAAATTTGACGCAGGGAAAACTCGAACATATCGTCCTTGCCCTCGTAAAATGCCTTGTACCAGATGGCTGTCAGCTCAACGGTCTGCCTAAAATCAAGGGCGGCATACCAGTTCAGCTGCCGCAGCGCCTTATCGCAGCAGAGCTTAAGCAGCGAACTCTCCCTGATTTCAGCCCCTTCGTGCCGCATCAGGCAGACCCCCCAATGCGCCATAAACTCCCCGATAAGCTCTCCTACAGAGTGGTCAGCCCGTGCATCAGGGCCGAAGTTGAAGGCATCTCCAGAGGCACACTCCGTTGACAAGAGCCGCGCGCCAAGCTGCAGGTAGCCGCTTAGCGGCTCCAGCACATGCTGCCACGGACGAGTCGCGTTTGGATTTCTTATGACGGCCTCACGTCCATGTGACCATGCCTTGACACAGTCGGGGATTATCCTGTCCCGCGCCCAGTCGCCACCGCCAATGACGTTGCCGGCTCTGGCTGTGGCAAGACGAGGGGCGTCTGTTCCCAAGAAAAACGACGCGGCATATGATTTAAAGATCATCTCAGCACACGCCTTTGAGGCGCTGTAGGGGTCATCACCGCCGAGTGTGTCGTTTTCCCTATAACCCCAGGGCCATTCAACGTTGCGGTAACACTTGTCGCTTGTTATGACAACGGCAGCGCGCACACTTTTGGAATTCTTTATACATTGCAGGCAATTGGCCGTGCCCTGGACATTCGTGCCGAAGGTCAGCAGCGGGTCTTCGTGTGAGAGGCGCACGATTGGTTGAGCCGCCAGATGAAAGACAATCTCTGGCTGAAAAGACTCGAAAGCGGCTGACAGACTGGCGTAATCCCTTATGTCGCCTTCGAAATTGTGTATTCTTTTGTTGAGTTTAAGCACCTCGTAATTGCAGGGCTCTGACGGCAGATACGAAGAGAATCCCGCTACCTTCGCCCCAAGCCCCAAGAGCCACAGAGTCAGCCACGAACCCTTAAAGCCAGTATGGCCGGTAACCAGCACACGCCGGCCTGCGTACACACCCTCAAAAAGGTCTTTCCTTATCACATTTGTGCCCGGTGAAATTGCCTGATAGTTAATCCTGCCAAAGCTTCCACGGCGGAGAGCCAGCCTCCCACATATCCTTCAAATAATTATAGTCCCTGTACGTGTCCATGCACTGCCAAAACCCCTTGTGGTGAAATACCCTTAAATGTCCGTCTTTTGCAAGCCTCTCAAGGGGCAGCTTCTCAAGCACACAGCCGTCTGTGTCATCGAGATAATCAAAAAACTCTCTGTTAAACACAAAATAGCCGCCGCTTATGGCGCTGCCGCTGTCATTGGGTTTTTCCATAAATGAGACCACTTTGTCATGATCTATTATGAGTTCCCCGTAGCGTGAGGGCGGCACAACCCCCGTTACCGTACCAATTTTGCCGTGTCCACGGTGAAAACTCAGCAGTTGTCCAATATTTAAATCGGTAACGCCATCACCATAGGTTACCATGAACAAGTCCCCGTCTATGTAGTCCTCCACGCGCTTTAGGCGCGCCCCTGTCATAGCGCTAAGTCCCGTCTCGGCAAGCGTTATCTTCCAGCCTTCGTACAGGCTTTCGTTGCGGGGGTGGAATGTGATTGCTTTAGTGTGCAGGTCTATTGTGAAATCATTTGTCAAAATTTCGAAACGGTAGAAGAAATCCTTGATTTGATCGCCCTTATAACCCAGGCACAGGACAAATTCCCTGAATCCATAATGTGCATAGCACTTCATAATGTGCATCAAAATGGGCATCTGGCCGATTTCGACCATTGCCTTAGGCTTAAACTCAGTCTCTTGTCGAAGGCGTGTGCCTTGTCCGCCGCATAGAATTACTACTTTCATATATTATTTTCTGTTCTGATCCTCTGAAATTAAATAATCTAATAAATAATCTTTCAATTTAAGCACCGCCATTGCGCGGTGGCTGATCTTGTTTTTAACTTCGTCACCAAGTTCTGAAAATGTCTTGTCGTAACCGTTTGGGATAAATACCGGGTCGTAACCAAATCCCGATGTACCGGCCGGTTGCATTGCTATTGTGCCTTCTACCTCACCCTCAAAAAACAGCGATTTACCCCCCAGCATCAGGCAAAATATGCAGACATACCTGGCAGTACGGTCAGGTGGCGGCGTATCCTGAATAAAGTCTAAGAGGGCGTTGATATTGTCTTCATCGCTTGAGTTTACGCCCTCCTCCTCGGAGGCGAATCGGGCTGAGTACACACCAGGGGCTCCATCGAGGGCATCGACCTCAAGCCCTGAGTCCTCGGCAACTACAGGGTTGGTGTTTTGTTCGTAAACGGCCATTGCCTTTTTAAAGGCATTCTTATGATACGTGTCTCCGTCTTCAACAACATTGCCCATGATACCCGCCGCACTGACAAACTCAATGCCGGTAGCGGCAAACAAGGCGTTAATCTCCCTCACCTTCCCCAGATTCTTAGTTGCCAAATACAAGATCATCAGCCAATACCTCCCTTTGTAATCCGATGAGATTCACAATACCTGCACGGGCAAGAGCGAGAAGCTCGTTTAATGTCTCTTCTGAAAATGGGGCGCCTTCGGCAGTCCCCTGCACTTCGACATATTTACCTGAACCTGTCATCACTATATTCATGTCCACATCCGCGTGGTTGTCCTCTGAGTAACACAAATCAAGCATGGGCTGCCCATCGACCACACCCACGCTGACCGCAGCAACAAAGTCAATTGGGGGAAGTTTTCTTATCATACCGTTTCTGACGGCAAAGGCAAGCGCATCGATGAAACACACATAAGCGCCCGTTATCGAGGCCGTCCGTGTGCCGCCGTCTGCCTGAAGTACGTCGCAGTCAATCAGGAAAGACCTCTCACCAAGCAAAGACAGGTCAACTACACTTCGCATTGCACGGCCTATGAGACGCTGGATCTCCTGTGTGCGGCCATTTGGCTTGCCGCTGCGCCCTTCTCTGGTCATACGAGTGTGAGTTGAGCGCGGAAGCATTCCATATTCGGCGGTTACCCAGCCCTTTCCCTTGTCCTTTAGAAATGGCGGCACGGTCTCCTCTATCGTCGTCGTACAGATTACCCGTGTGTTTCCCGCCTCTATAAGCGCCGAGCCCTCGGCATACTTAATCGCCCCCCTGGTTATCTTAACCGGCCTTAACTCTGAGTTTGCCCTGCCGTCAACTCTCATACGCCTCCACAGCCACAGGCTTTTTTTAACGCCACGGCCTTCTCCTCTAATGATGCAATTTCAATTTTCGTGATGTCATCTAAGGCCTCCAACATAAAACGCTTGCCGATTTCCTGAAACCTCTCTGGAGCGTCCGTGACGTAGTATTTCCTTGAGATTGGTGTATCCAGAGGTTTTAGTAACCCAGACGATGTCAGTATATTGCTGACATTTTTTGCCTTTTCAATTGCCGAGTCTATAAGGACGACATCATCGCCCATTACCTTTTTAATCACCTTTTTTAACAGCGGGTAGTGCGTACAGCCCAGAACAAGTGTGTCTATATTGGAGAGTTTCATTTGGGTTAAATACCTGCGTACAATTAGTTCAACCACCTCGTCATCGAGCCATCCCTCCTCAACAAGCGGGACAAACAGCGGACATGAGCGTTCGATTACCGAGATGCCGGGGTTAATGCGCCGGATTGTCCTGCCATAGGCACCACTTTTTATGGTAGCCTCTGTGCCTATTACCCCTACTCGGCTGTTTTTGGTTGCAAGGGCTGCGGCCTTAGCCCCGGGGTCTATCACGCCTAATACCGGTATCTTAAAGGTATTTCGAATTATGTCCAGACTTACAGCGGATGCCGTGTTGCAGGCTATTATCAACAGCTTTATCCCTTTTTCCACCAGAAACGAACTATTCTCAAGCGAATACTTGATAACCGTCTCGGCTGAGCGTATGCCATATGGCACACGTGCGGTATCCCCCAGATAAATAGTGCTTTCTGCTGGCAGCCGGGCGTGAATCTCTTTTAAAACCGTCAGCCCGCCCACGCCTGAGTCGAAAATCCCTATAGGCAGATCAGCCATGTTTTTGAATTTCATCGAATTTCACCTCTTGTGTGGCTATCCTTTTTATGGGGGAACTGATGTTGTAGTGTCCTCCTATTGTATCCTCTTCTTTTCCATTTATCAGAATCTTAACGTCATCAAGCTCTAAATTAGAGGTGGCCGTCTCGTATATACTCTTTATAATTAAAAATTCCTTGAGTGCATCACCCTGAAAATTCCTTTTTATCTCGGACGATAAATCGACATAGAGTATTTTATCGATGCCATAGTAGATTCCCAGTACCCTGGCATTTGACGGGAAGGCCTCCTTGTTTGGTATCGAGTTAAGATTAAAAAGCTCCCCTATTGCGGTTTCGGCTATTTTCATTGTATCGAATGTCTGCTTAATCTTTATGACCATGATGTTGAGGGCTGCCCCTTCGGGGTAGAACACCTTTATGTCCTGGGCATCGCTTACGAGTTTCTCCTTCTCCTTTAGCGCTATCAGGCTTGTCGAGCCTGAGTTATTGTCGTCCTTCCACATTATATAATAATATACGGCCGTTGTGCCAACTATTAGTAATACTATCGGTAAAATTACCAGGAAAATTATCTTACTTTTTTGCATATTCTGATACCGCCCTGACTATAGCGTCCGAAATGGAATGAATCGTTTCATCATTGTATGTAAAAGCGGCCGGATTTGGTATCTCAACCATGGTGGCCGTTGCAGCCGTGGAAGACAGTAACGGGATGGGCATCTCCCTAAAGACTGGCTGCAGCTTGAACTTATCGGTAATGGCGCTGCCAATGGCCCTTGAAAGTGCCCTGCTCTTCTCCAGATACGCCGACTGTGCATATGATGAGTTATACGCCATATCAGGCCCTGACATAACAGTAGGAAAGCTCGATGTATATATGGCAAAGGTCTCTGAGGATGAGACATGTATGCTGATAAATAAATTCGGCTTGAATTTACGAATGTCTATGAGTCGTTGGCTAATGGACACGGCCGAGTCATCCTTTCTGGTAATGGCAACCCTGCGTACCTTGCCGGTCATGCGTTTAGCTAAATCAGCACACACGGAAAGAGAAAGGGCGCTTTCCTTAAACTGCCCTGAGATTATCCCCGTGTCGCTGCCGCCATGTCCGGCGTCTAAAAGAATACTAAGCCCGGCGGTCTCGTTAGTCCTCGCTGAAACAGCAGGCGGCTCTGCTGTGGATGTATGGCCATCTGTGTAGGCTTCTATAACTAAGCGGGGCGGACCGCCATATCGTGAGACCTTTGTTTTAGAAAGATTTTTTATGTTTAAATAGATACTATTGCCCTTATGGGTAATCTTGTGCGGCTGTGGCAGTGTTGCCGCGTCAAATGAAAAATTGCCCGGGAAATCAATCTTTACGATGCTATAAGAGTCGTTGACTGTTGCAGCGGTTATAATAGAGTCGTTCGTGCTTTGAAAGACAAACCGCAGCATACCGTTTTTTTCGCTGAAGTTCATAATAACCTTCCCTGCCTCTGCGGCGAATGCGCCCGATTGCAGGGTGAAAATGAAAATGATGAACATGCCAGCATGTTTCATGACGAATGATTTAGTCATAGCCTGTATATTGGCGTATTTACGAGAAATTTTTCAAGTGATTATTTCATCCCAATAAGCGGTCATTACTCGAATTCCCTCCTAAAATACCCCAGTGTCACATCGTCATAGATGCAAAACTCTATAATCTTTACACTTGTCGTCGGATTATCCTCAAGAAACCGCTTACTTGTCCCAACTAAAATCTGTGCACACCTGTCCTTTGGAAACCCAAAAATACCTGAGCTGATAGCTGGCATAGATATGCTTATAAAACCTCTTTCGGCGGCGGCTTTGAGTGAATTAACTACGGCGTTTTTTAGTTTTTCATCCTCGTTACCCTCTCCCATTTGCGGCCCGACGGCATGAATGACTGCCTTGCAGGGTAGTTTTCCAGCCTGCGTGACCGCCACTTGCCCCACAGGGGTAACCCCTGCCTTGTCACTTTCATTCTGTATAAGGCTCCCGCCCTTTCTTACAATTGCCGCCGCTACCCCGCCGCCGTGTTGCAAGTGCGAGTTTGCCGCGTTTACTATCGCGTCAACAGCCCTCTCGGTTATATCGCCCTTGACGAGCCTTAGTTTGCCAGTGCCAATTGATGCTTCGCTTATCAGCTCCATGTTTAACCGCCTCCATATTCTGTATATTTTGCAGATTTGCCCTTTACAAGAGCGGCGGGGTATTTCTTTTTGTTTATTTGCAATTTCTCTGCCGCCGCTTCAAGCGGGTCGATGTCGAATTTGCTGGCCAGATTCGTCAGATATATCATCACGTCCCCAATTTCCTCTTTTAAGTCCATGAGTTTATCCGGAGTGAGCCTGTAGCTGTCCTCTTCCTTTATCCACTGAAATAGCTCTACTATCTCTGCCGCCTCGACGCTTAGGGCCATTGCAAGATTCTTTGGGCTGTGAAACTGCCCCCAGTCCCGCTCCTCGGTAAACTCGCCCAAGGCTTTTGTTAATTGAGCAATTGTCATTTAAGCGCTCCTGTGTGATAAATTGATACTGCCATTCTGATTTAAAATATGATAATATAACAGGAGGCATATGTCAAATTTTCGCAAAACTCCGCAGCCGGAGGTCGAAATTCAGGGGCAGGTTGAGCGCATCACCTATGCCAACGAAGAAAACGCCTTCAGTATCGTCAGATTGTCTTACGAAGGCCGAATCATAACCATTGCCGGAAATCTCCTGTCAGTTAACCCGGGTGAGGTGCTTGCTCTTCAGGGTACATGGGTTAACCACCCAAAATATGGACAGCAGTTCAAGGTAAACTCATACACATCTATAACACCGGCCACGGTGGTTGGCATCGAGAAATACCTCGGCTCAGGCCTGATAAAAGGAATCGGCCCGGTGCTGGCAAAGCGTCTTGTTGCAAAATTTGCCGAAAAGACCCTCGATGTCATCGAAGAAAGTGTTGAGAGACTCAGAGAGGTTGACGGCATAGGCGACAAACGCGTCACGATGATTAAGGCGGCATGGGAGACACAAAGAGAGATTAAAGAAATCATGCTCTTTTTGCAGTCCCACGGCGTAAGCAGCACCTATGCCATAAAGATATTTAAACAGTACGGTCATAACTCCATCGAAGTCGTAAAGACAAACCCCTATCAGCTGGCAACCGACATCTATGGGGTTGGCTTCCTTACAGCAGATAAAATTGCCGCCAAACTTGGCTTTGCAAAGGACTCACCGCTGCGTGCCGAGTCCGGCATCTTATATGTCCTTCATCAGCTTGCTGACGAGGGGCATGTCTACTATCCCCAAGGGCCTCTTTGCGATGAGTGCGTGAAGGTACTCGATATAGAACGTGAACTTATCTTAAAGGCAATGGCAGCGGCAGACTTTGCCAGACATATCGTAATCG
>JADFXZ010000170.1 GCA_015233265.1 Nitrospirota bacterium | reverse complement strand
GTCTTAGCTGGTGTTGGGACCGGTGTTGGAACCGGAGTGGGAACCGGTTTTTGCGCTGGCGTCGTGCCAGAAGTATTTTGGGTTTGGTTACTTGTTGTAAGCGGCGCTGTTTCGGACTGTGTAATCGGCGGCTGGTACACGTTAGTGTCCGGTGATACGGCATTTGTGACCGTGGCCGCGTTACTAACGGTGTTGGTATTCACAGTAGGCTGGGACTGTGCGGATGCTGCAGTTGTCGATTCACTTGCGATGGAGCTTTGCGTATTGGTCTGGCTTGGATTGCCTTTGCCGGGGTCGGTAGCCCGTTCGTTATGTTGACCTTCGGCGTTTGAGATCGGCCGTTGCTGCCCTGGCGGGGCGCTTTGCGGAATTACTATCATATTGCCAGCAGAGATATCCGTTGATTTGTCCGGGAATTGCAGATTATACACATAGAAAACACCTTCTCTGATGGCGACAATCGTATCGCCTGAGGCTGGTTCAAACATCACATCGCCGTCAGAGCCTCGAACGCCAGCTACCACATTTGGGGTCTGAACCTCAAATCGATTTGCCGATGGCGCATCGGCTATTCGCTTGGCTATGTCTTTGTCGACTATTGCGCGCACGTGCCCTCGTGGAAGTTTTATGGTGCTTTTGGTTTGGTTACTATTTGAGATATACTCGCTGATGTCTATTCGGGTGCTTTGGGCAAGCCTCAGCACGTTGCCGTCTTTGCATGAGATTTCCAGTTTTGACGCGGCCTTTGTCCTCACTGTGTCTTTTTCAAATATAAGGTCATTCAGTTGAATGGATTTTGCTGGGAGATTGCCGCCTCTGAGGATGTCAGCCTTACCCTCTATAAATGTCACCTTGCCGATTTCAGTCTCGGCGTATAGCGCCCCTGCCGTTAAAAGCACCGATAGTACCAGCGCTATATATAACACTATGAGAACCCTTTGTCTTATCATAAAACCATTCCTCCTTATTAATTATCCTAAAACTTGAATTCCACGCCGGTTGTGTACATGTTACGGTTGTACTTATAGAGATATATGTTCGAATACGCCGTTGTATGGCTATACTGCACAGTCACGTCCATAAAGTTCGTTGCCTGCCACACTAAGCTTGCAGTACCTGTGTAGGTGTCATCACATCTTTTGTAACCGAACACAGTGTGGTCGTATTTATATTTCTGAAAAAATGCCTCGAAATTTAAAACGCCATACAGTTTATCGATAAATGGAAGCGTAGCCCCGGCGCTCAGCTTGTTGCCCATGTTGGCCCAGTTGCTGCCCTTTGTCAGGTCTTGGGAATACTCATATCTAAAGTTCAGCATCCCCTTACCTTTGGACAATATATATATATATCCCAAACCAGTCAGGTATCTGTTTCCTGTTCTGTCTTCATCCGGGTCTGATATAGTGCCAAGCATATCTCTCCGTTCATAACCCGCAAATGCCTGTGCGATATGGTCTTTCTCAAACATCCAGTTAACCGTAGGTTTGACTGACAAAAGCCCCATATAGTTCTTACCATTAAGGAGTGCGTAGTTATAAGTTACGGGCAGATATATGGCGCCGTCTTTGAAATTATATCCCGGATTAAGCGTAAGGGACTGGATAAGCAGGTCGTGGCTGTCGTTTTTGAAGTAATAATTGCCTACAAGATTGTACTGCATGTTGACAAACCACTGGCCGCTGCCCAAGTTTGGCTGATAGTCTACTCTGAGCGTTGTTAATATCGCGCTGTCTCTCTGTCCTGAGATATCCACGCCGGGGATTCCATCCTCAGGTTTTAGTAAGACATTGTCGTCATATCTGTAGGCCAGGCCGATGGTAAAACGCCACTGCTTGTCTGAGGCCATATTTTCCTCGACAGCCTTTTGGTATTCCTTAGCAAATGAGGCCATGTCCGACGATGGGTCAGCTTCGATGACTGCCTCAAGGGATGTCTTTGCCTCGGTATATTTCCTCTGCTTGTTATACGCGCCCGCAAGCTGATAATTCACCGTCTGAGTCAACGACGAATCAAGCTCCTTTGCCTTGTTAAGGGACTCTATAGCGCCAGCGTTATCGCCTTCTTTGAGCAGGACGAGCCCCTTGAGGAAGGCACCGGTTGCCGGCCTGACCTTTGCGGCCTCAGCCTTTGCTATCCATTCTTTAGCCGCCGTCAGCTTATCCTGGCTGTAGCATATCTCTATCAGCTCAGTATATGCCTCCTCAACGGGCGGCACAGCAGCTAATGCCTCGATAAAATTCTCCTCAGCCCCCTTTTCATCCCCGGTCTTCTTTAGTGCAACGCCCAAGTAATAGGAAATTGCGGATGAGCCTGGCTGAGTCTCCTTTGCGTGCTTGAAAAATATTATGGCCTCCTCGTAATTCTCTTCCTTTAGCGCCGCAATGCCCTCGTCAAGGCCGCCATCTGCCGCCATTAATACGCCAGCATTCAATACAATTAATATCATGACTACTATCAGTGCCGTCTTTTTCATTTTAACCCCTCTGCTTAAAATTATGCTGTTATAATATCCACCAAAGCGCACACTATGCTGATTCAAGATATTAAATACAATTATGACTAGAAAAGTCAAATATTCTCCAGGGCAACATGGCAATGTCATGGCAAGATAGTGAACTGCCCGATTGTCCCCGAATCACTGACCAACTAACCCACAATGTCTACTTCGCTAAGGCATTCGCTGATAGTGCGCTTTATAGATGGGAAGTTCTGTCTATATATAAATGAAGTACGCGCCGCGCTGAATTCCATATCAAAGCACAACGGCGTCATAAAGCATGGAGATGGCCTTCTTTACAGTCTCAAACCGAATTCTATCGCGGCTGTAGCCGCTGTCAAACCTGCATTCTATGACAGAATCTGAAGAGCTTGAGCCTTTATGAGATATATGAAGCGACACATAGACAAGCCCCACTGGTTTTTCCGGAGTACCTCCAGCAGGCCCTGCTACCCCTGTTACGGCAACACTGAGTTGCGCACCGGTAGCCTGAGCTATCCCATGTGACATTTCAAGGGCTGTTTGGCGGCTGACTGCCCCATATGCTGCAAGCGTCTGCGGCAATACCCCTAAGAATTTCATCTTTAACTCGTTGGAATAGGTCACTACCCCGCCGCAAAACGCTGAGGAGCTTCCCGGCACTGATGTAATAAACCCCGCTATCATGCCGCCCGTGCACGACTCGGCGGTTGCTATGTGTAGCTGCCGTACCCCTGCCGATGTTACCACGCGCTGTGTAAGGGCGCATAGCTCTTCGATTTCTGCCCTGTCTATGTCAAGCAGCAACGGGGGGAGTCTCCTTAGATGGTTTTATAGCCAGGGCAGCCTTCAAAGCCCTTGCAGCCACTTTTTCGCAGCTTACAGTCCTTGTTTATGCAAATGGCCTTTTCCTCTCTAAGCTGGCGCGTTTTCTGTCTCTCAGGGGCATCTTTCTTTTTCTCGCTCATTTTGTATTATAACAAAGCGCCTCGACAATTGAACAGATATGCTGCATATCGGCAGGAGGCGGGCTTTCAAACTCAAGATATTGTCCCGTTGCCGGATGGACAAATCCAAGCGTGGCGGCATGGAGCATCTGGCGTGGTACTTCAATCTTAGCCGGCGTGATAAATGTCTTCAGTCCATAGGTCTTGTCCCCAAGTACGGGGTGGCCGACCGCGGAGAAATGCACACGAATCTGGTGTGTCCTGCCGGTAGAGAGTACCGCCTCTATAAGCGATGCCCCTTTAAATTGTTTGAGCGTCTGCCATCTCGTTACCGCTGGTTTGTGCCGGTTTGATACGGTGGACATCTTCTTTCTGTCAGATTTGGATCGACCTATCGGCAGTGTTATCGCTCCCTGTTGTGTTGTCATCGAGCCATAAATCAGGGCCAGGTATCTTCTTTTAATCGTCCGGTTTTTGAACTGCTCAACAAGACCGTAGTATGAGGCATCATCGAGCGCTATGGCAACAAGGCCGGAGGTATCCTTATCGATGCGATGGACAACGCCGGGGCGTAGGGGGCCGCCAATTGAGGCAAGAGTGGAAGTCCTCCATGCTATGGCATTCATCAGTGTGCCGCCCATATGTCCTGCCCCAGGGTACATGGGCATTCCGGGGGGTTTGTCCACAACTATCAGGTGTTTGTCCTCATAAGTTACTTCGATTTTTATTTCCTGAGGGGTTAGTTGCCACTCTTGCCGCGGCAGGTCATCAACGGCGGCTATATCGCCCACGCGAATCTTACGGCCAGGATTTACGGCAGCGCCATTTAATGAGATGTGGGCATCTTTTATGAGTTTATTTATTTGCGAGCGCGTCAAAGCGGTCTTTGACGCCAGATATACATCAAGCCTCTGCCCATCATCTGAGACGGTTACATGAAACTCGACAGCCATAGCACACACCCCTACTGAAGCAACAGGAGTTCCTTAAGACGGCGCAGGGCCTCTATAGCCGCCCCAACGCGCCTGAAAAGTTTGTGGACTATCTCGTTGCGGCTTATCCTGTTTAATAACGCGATAAGTTTAATCTTTGTCGTAATAACGTAGTCTTCGTCTTTGGCGATACTGCAGAAGACCGCAATTGACTGAGGGCCTAATTTAAGAAACGCGTCCATAAATTCTTTATTTTTTGAGAACATCGCCTCGATGGTCTGCAAACACTCCAGTGTGATATTGTTGTTGCCCCGGGGCTTGGCATAGATGTTGGCTATAATGACCGCTCTATTGCCGAT
>JADFXZ010000061.1:8947-11938 GCA_015233265.1 Nitrospirota bacterium | reverse complement strand
CCCCTGTTTGATGAGCTGCCTATGATGACTGACGGCAACCTTTTCTCAAAAAGTTAATACTAATTTACTATAAAGGAGGCACACGATGAACATATATTTACCGGTAGCGCATACCTCGATAAACCTCATGATAATGCTCACTATTGGAACGGGGATCGGGCTGCTTTCGGGGCTTTTTGGAGTTGGCGGCGGGTTTCTGATAACCCCTGTGCTGATGATGTTTGGCATATCACCAACAGTGGCGGCAGCTAGTGGGGCTAATCAGATGGTCGCGGCCTCAACCTCGGCAACGCTGACTCACTGGAAACTTGGCAATGTCGATATGAAAATGGGCGTATACCTGCTTATTGGCAGCTTTCTCGGCGGCGGGCTTGGTGTGCAGGCCGTCAAGCAATTGAATGCTTTGGGCAATGTCGACTTTGTCATTAAGATAACGTATGTGCTGCTGCCATTAACAGTGGGCGGCATTATGCTTGGCGAGACTCTGAAGAAAAAGCGTCCTTCCATCGGCGCTCAGAGCACTAAGCGGCCGTCCTCATTTTCGACAATGATGGCGTCGCTGCCGTTTCAGATGGATTTTACAAAATCAGGGGTGCGGCATTCGGCGCTTGTGCCCGTGTTAATTGGGATATTAGTGGGTATATTGGCGGCCATAATGGGAGTTGGCGGCGGGTTTATCATGGTTCCAATTATGCTTTACGTGCTGAAGATGCCAATGCGTGTGATAATTGGCACGAGCGTGTTTCAGATACTATTTACCGTAATTGAGGTGACTTTTCTGCAGTCCTACACAAACCATACGGTTGACTTCGTATTAGCCCTGGTGATGCTGACTGGCTCAAGCGTTGGGGCGTATGTGGGGACAATGTTTAGTGAAAAGCTCGACACTGGCCAGCTTAAGGTGCTGCTGGCGCTATTGATATTATCTGTGGGGTTTAAGATTCTCTATGAACTTATGTCAACACCCGCATTGCTGCTGGCATATGGAGGGAAATAGCGATGACTGCGAGATTCTTTACGACCCTGTTAATGTTTGCAGCCTGTGCTCTGTGTATTAATCACGCTGAGGCGTCGCTTTCAGTCAGCGTGGATAAGAAACTGATTCCAATAAACGCCTTCTACAAGGGTAATGTCCTGACGATAAGCGGCACTGTGGAGCGCGGCAAGGATGTTGTAGTGAAAATTACATCTCCGCAGGACAGCGAATCCTTTATGATTAAAGCGAAGTTCTTCCATCTGTTTTGGATGAATAAGGACAAGGTAGATGTCTCGAAAGTAAACAGCGTCTACATGCTGTATAGCTCTGGTGACATGGATGGCCTCTTATCGTCAGATGAGAAAAATAAATACTTACTTGGGCTTAAGGCGATAGAAAACAATGTTGAAATCAGCGGCGGCAGCGACAAGGATATGCTATTTAAGGAATTCATAAAGGTCAAGGAAGAGGGTAAGCTATACTCAGTCACCGGCAATAAGGTTGTTATGATGCCGGCAAAGGACAATAATAACTCTTTTTGGCTGAGCGTTAATATGCCGTATCAAGTGCCAATTGGCAGCTACAACATAGATGTTTACGCTGTTGGCAATCACATGGTGCAGGAGGCTGTCTCCTCAGAGGTCACGATTGAACCTGTGGGCATGGTACTCAAGATATCGGATATGGCCATGGCACATGGCGGCATATATGGTATGTTTGCGATATTAATTGCCCTGTTTGCAGGTTACACGGTCACGCCAGTGATAGCGCTTTCCAAGAAAATATTGATTATGGCTATTACGCTGCCAAAGAGCGTTGTTGGCACCCACGGCGTACGTTAGTTAGCTCCTGTATCTAAAGAGTCACGCGGGATGGAGAAAAAATAACAATTAACTAAGGAGAGAAATGAGATGGAAAACATAGACATCAAAGAAAGATACAGAATGAAGTTGATGGGGCCGGACAGGTCAATCCTTTTGGCAACAGACGGTTCAGATTTCAGCAAGGGTGCAGTCACAGAGGCAATAGCCTTTGCCCGGGAGTGTAAGACCAAGCTGAGCCTCATACGAGTGCTTGAGATTAATCCCGCATATGAAAGCATGGGGTTTGGCTATTCAGAGGATATGATTAAGTTAGTGGAAGAGGAGCTTGACGCGCTGCGGCAAGAGGCTGCCAGCAATAACGTGGAATGCTCGACGACGATTAAGCGTGCCGAACGGGTGCATGAGGCGATATTAGAGGAGGCGCAGAGGCAGAAGATAGATATAATCATCATGGGGCGGCGTGGTATGACAGGTATAAAAAAGCTGATCATGGGAAGCGTAACGGCCAGGGTCATCGCTGCGGCTGACTCGAAAGTGCTTGTAGTTCCAAAGGATACAGAGTTAAAAGGTGAGTCCTTGTTAGTAGCCTCAGACGGTTCACCCTACAGCGAGTATGCCGTAGATGAGGCCATAGATATGGCCAGCCGCTGTCCTGCCGTTAAGTCACTGACGGCGGTATCAGTAGTGCCGGACAGGGGCCAGATAGGGCAGGCAAACCGCATATTAGGCGAGATTGCCGGGAAGGCAAGCGATAGAGGGGTAAAAGTAGATACGTTTCCGCTTATTGGGCAGCCCTATAAGACGCTGCTCAATGCCTCGCTGGAGATGGGGTCAGATATAATAATTATGGGCAACTATGGAAGCACCGGGCTGGCAGGTGTATTTCTGGGAAGCGTAGCACAACGTATAATAGCGCTCAGCATGTGCGCCGTGCTGGTAGTGAATAAAGGCATGAACTGACAACGGCGAAAAGCCGTAATACTGTAATATATTATGGCGCAAGACAGCGGCCTTCGACAGCGCAACCTGATTTGGCGAGATGTAATATCGAAGGCCTTAGACATTACAGGTGCTACCGACGGTAGAAATGATTATCAGTCTGTCCAGTTGTAAAGTAAGCCTCTAAATAACTACACCAGTTGATTTACCGATTACACAACTATCGACATATTGAGGCAGCAGGAATTTAGA
>JADFXZ010000061.1:0-8921 GCA_015233265.1 Nitrospirota bacterium | reverse complement strand
GCGCTCTTCTTAACTCTACATCGTCGCAACTTATTAACACACTATACATAAAACCAGTGTCTATTTTCCCTTCACCGAGAATTGCTGCTTATTATTTTCTGATTTCGCTATTTCTGTGCGTTTTGTGTATAATAAGAGTTTGCCAGTAAATATAGGAAAGCCATGAAATGGAAGACGATAGAATTTGGTGACTGAAAACATAAGGAACTTCTCTATAATTGCCCACATTGACCACGGCAAATCTACGCTGGCCGATAGGTTTTTAGAGCTTACCGACGCGCTGAGCCGCAAGGAACTCACTAAACAGGTGCTGGACTCGATGGACCTCGAGAAAGAACGCGGCATTACCATTAAAGCCCATGCCGTGAGGATTATCTACACTGCCCAAAATGGTCTGGATTATATACTCAATCTGATAGACACGCCGGGGCATGTGGACTCTTCATACGAGGTGTCAAGAAGTCTGGCCTCGTGCGAGGGTGCGCTCCTTGTAGTTGACGCCACTCAGGGCGTAGAGGCGCAGACCCTTGCCAATACATATCTTGCCCTTGATCATAATCTTGAACTTCTTCCAGTGATAAATAAAATAGATTTACCGCAGGCTGAGCCGGAGCGCGTTGTTGCTCAAATTGAGGAGGCCATAGGGATTGACTGTTCTGAGGCCTTGATGGCATCTGCCAAAAACGGCCTTGGCGTGAAGGAGATTTTAGAGGCCATTGTCAGGAAAGTCCCGCCGCCAACCGGGGACGCTGGGCTGCCGCTGAGGGCACTGATATTCGATTCATGGTTTGACAGCTACAAGGGCGTCATCGTCATGGTCAGGGTCTTTGACGGTAAGATAACAAAGGGTACACAGATAAAAATGATGTCAACCGGCAAGGTATTTGAGGTAATAGATGTCGGCGTGTTTACGCCAAAGCTGCTCTATACGGAAGCACTTGGCCCCGGCACGGTTGGATTTATTTCAGCAAACATGAAGACAGTCGGGGATACGAAAATTGGTGATACTATAACCTACTCACAGAATGCCGCCACTGAGCCTCTGCCCGGTTACAAAGAGATAAAGCCAATGGTCTTTTGCGGAATTTACCCCACAGAGACGCACGAATACGAAGAGCTCAAAGATGCCCTGTTAAAGCTTGGCCTCAACGACTCATCGTTTAGTTATGAGCCTGAGACCTCCACCGCCCTTGGGTTTGGCTTTAGGTGCGGATTCCTCGGTCTTCTGCACATGGATATTATAAAGGAGAGGCTTGAGCGTGAGTTTAACCTGTCGCTGTTAAACACCGCCCCGACTGTTATCTATAGGGTAACAAAAAATGACGGCGAGGTGGCATTAATAGATAATCCTACACAACTGCCGGAGAGTTTTGTTAAAGTAGAGGAGCCGTTTATTCTGGCGACGATTTTCGTGCCGGAGAAATTTGTGGGCAACATATTCGACTTGTGCCAGGAGAAACGCGGCACACAGAAGGAGTTCACATATTATGGAAAGGACAGGGTCATGGTAGCCTACGAGCTGCCGATGAATGAGATTCTGTGGGATTTTTTCGACAGATTAAAGTCTATATCGAAGGGCTACGCCTCGATGGATTATGATTTCATCGGCTACAGGGATGCTGATCTTGTCAAGCTCGACATTCTCATAAACAACAAGGCCGTCGACGCCCTTTCTCTCATAGTGCACAGGGAAAAGTCCTACCACAAGGGGCGCCAAATTGTGGAAAATCTGCGCAAAGTAATTGACCGCCAGCTCTATGAAATCGCCATTCAGGCGGCCATCGGCAGAAAGATAATAGCCAGAGAATCAGTAAAGGCTCTGAGAAAGGATGTGTTGGCCAAGTGCTACGGCGGTGATATTACAAGAAAAAGAAAACTGTTGGAAAAACAAAAGGAAGGGAAAAAGAGAATGAAGCAAATAGGCAGCATAGAGATACCGCAAGAGGCGTTTTTAGCGGTTATGAGGGTTGATAAATGAAGAAAAACATCTACAGGGAATACTCCGAGGCAATTGTAACCGCCCTGTTACTGGCCCTGTTTATACGCGCGTTTGTGATACAGGCATATAAAATTCCATCCGGTTCGATGGAGACAACCCTGCTGGTAGGAGACCAGCTCCTTGTGAATAAATTCATCTACGGCGTTATGATACCATTTACCGAGACGAAGATTCTCATGTTGAATCATCCCAAAAAGGGCGATATAATAGTGTTTAAGTACCCTGAAGACCTCAACAGGGACTTCATAAAGCGCGTCATAGCCGTGGGCGGAGATATTGTGGAGGTGGTAGATAAAGAAGTCTATGTAAACCATGTAAAACTCGTCGAACCATTCACACAGCACACGGATACATCGATGAGAAACGGCATCCCGCCGCGCGACAACATGGAGCCGCGGCGCGTCCCTGAGGGTAAGTATTTCGTCATGGGCGACAACCGCGACAACAGCCAGGACAGCCGCTTCTGGGGCTTCGTCGACGAAAACCTTGTGCGTGGAAAGGCTATGGTTATTTATTGGTCGTGGGACAACGATAAAAATCTTAACTGGTATGAACATATCAGATTTAACCGTATCGGGAGGGTCATAAAATGAATATGTCAAATAAAACACTATTAAGCAGTGAGCGCGGAGCAGGCGGTATCAAGGCAATCCTTGTGATAGCCATTGTGGTGGCGGCGTTGTATGTGGGATATATGTTTGCAATGCCAAACTTCAAACATAATACTATGAACTCTGAGGCAAAAGAGATAGCCAGGCTGGGGCAGGATACGGAAAAAACCCTCGAACTATTAAATGAAAAGGTGCAGGAACTGGGAATACCCATTAAGAAAGAGCAAATAAACGTCACATTCGACAAGGAAAAGAGAATCGTAACGATAAAGATGGCCTGGAGTGTCGATGTCGACCTCATGGGATTCTATAAAAAAACCCTTTTCTTCAAAGTTGACGTAAAAGAATAATAATGTTCACAGGGATAACGCTTTCCATAGGCGAAGTGGCCTCGATGAAAAGGAGACACGGCGTAACCGAACTGGTGGTAGTCGACGCGGTGGTCTCTGACACTGTGCAAATCGGTCACAGCGTGTCGGTAAACGGCGTATGTCTTACTGTAGTAAAAAAGGAAAAGGACAGGATGACGTTCGATGTCTCTGATGAGACGCGCACGGGGGTTGGTTCGTTTACCTCCGGCATGAAGGTAAATCTTGAGCCTGCAATGTCAGCTGAAGGCAGATTTGGCGGGCACTTTGTCACCGGGCACATAGACGGCACAGGGACTATCGAATCGAAACACGCGGCGGGGGGTGGCGTCATAGTAGCTATTGAGGCCCCGCCGGTGATTCAAAAGTACATCGTCAGAAAGGGTTCGATAGCGGTCGACGGCGTCAGCCTGACGGTTGCGGATGTGCGCGTAGGGGGATTTTCTGTCGTCATCATCCCGCATACCTCTGGGGTGACAACACTTGCAGCGAAGAACCGCGGCGATAGCGTTAATATCGAGACAGACATTATAGGCAAATATGTCGAGAAATTTGTTGCCGCTTACTCTGGGGTCACTGCAAGAAGCGGTGCGGCAGATAGTGAAAAATTATTAAATAAATTAAGAGAGGAAGGTTTCACACGATGAAAATCAGGCATTCATTTAATACAATAGAAGAGGCAATAAAGGACATCGAAGAGGGAAAAATGGTTATCCTCATAGATGACGAGGACAGAGAGAACGAAGGCGACCTGTGTGTTGCAGCTGAGAAAATCACCCCAGAGGTGATAAACTTCATGGCAAAATACGGCAGAGGGCTGATTTGCCTGAGCCTGACATCTGAAAAAGTTGAGCAGCTGCATCTGCCCATGATGACAAACAACAATACCTCGTCCTTCGGCACGGCCTTTACAGTCTCGATAGAGGCTAGAAAGGGAGTAACAACAGGTATCTCAGCCCATGACAGGGCACGGACTATCCTCACGGCAATCAAGCCGGACTGCCTGCCAGAGGAACTAGCCCGGCCTGGTCATATCTTTCCACTGAGGGCAAAGCCGGGCGGAGTCCTGCAGCGGGCAGGTCAAACCGAAGGCTCTGTCGATCTGGCAAAACTTGCCGGGCTTATTCCCGCCGGCGTAATCTGCGAGATACTCAACGACGACGGCACTATGGCCAGGGTGCCGCAGCTTATGGAGTTTGCACAACTGCATCAGTTAAAAATTGTAACGATAGAGGACCTCATCGAATACCGCCTCAAAAACGAGAGGCTGATAAAGCGGGTTGCAAACGTAAAAATGCCGACAGGGTTTGGCGGCGACTTCAGGGCAATAGCATATGAAAACGCCGTCGATGACAATGTCCATCTGGCCCTAATAAAGGGCAATATCACGTCTGATGAGCCTGTGCTTGTACGGGTTCACTCGGAGTGTCTGACCGGTGATGTCTTTGGCTCGAGGCGCTGTGACTGCGGGCAGCAGCTGCAAAAGGCCATGGAGATAATAGACAAAGAGGGGCGCGGCGTGATACTTTATATGAGACAGGAGGGACGCGGCATCGGTCTGGCCAATAAACTAAAGGCATATGAGCTTCAGGACCAGGGCATGGACACCGTAGAGGCCAACCTTGAGCTGGGCTTTAAGGATGACCTCAGAGACTACGGCATTGGGGCGCAGATACTTGTCGATTTAGGCGTTAAGCGTATTTCCCTGATGACAAATAACCCAAGAAAGGTTGTCGGATTAGACGGCTACGACATTGAAATAGTAAATCGTGTGCCTATAGAGATAACCCCGTGCGATAAGAATCTGGTATATTTAAAGACAAAAAAGAAGAAAATGGGACATATTCTGGATAAAGTTTGACAAAAGCACGAAAAAGGAGAGTTATAGATGAGTTTATATGACGCAGTGAAGCAATACGAAGGAGAACTAAACGCAAATGGTTTCAAGTTTTGTCTGATTGTAAGCCGCTTTAATGACTTCATAACAGGCCGCCTGCTTGAAGGTGCGTTAGACGCCCTTAAAAGACACGGGGCAGCTGGGCAAGACATCGCGATAATAAGGGTGCCGGGGTCGTTTGAAGTACCGTTAATGGCAAAAAAGGCTGCCGAATCAAAGGCATATGACGCCGTTGTCGCACTGGCTGCAATAATTCGCGGGGCAACGCCGCATTTTGATTACGTAGCGGCAGAGGCGTCAAAGGGAATTGCGGCGGCCTCTATGGACACGGGAGTGCCCATTGCCTATGGCGTGATAACCTCCGACACCATAGAACAGGCAATCGAGCGCGCCGGAACAAAAAGCGGCAACAAGGGATGGGACGCTGCTATGACGGCAATAGAAATGGCTAATCTCATTAAGAAACTATAGCGCGCGCCGCTATGACAAGAAGACAAGCACGGGAATATGTTCTAAAGGCCCTGTTTCAATATGAATTTACTAAGTCTGTCGCCGACAGGAAAGAGATACAAGAGGGGCTTAATTCCCCGTCGGAAGACATTGTGGAGTTCATAGATGACCTCATAGGGGGGGTAATAAAGCATTTGAAAGAGATTGACCAGAGGATTCAATCGGTTTCAAAACACTGGGAACTGCAGAGGATTGCCTCAGTAGACAGGAATATTATAAGATTTGCCGTGTATGAATTGCTCTACAGGGCTGACATCCCTGCGGCTGTTACAATTAACGAGGCCGTAGATATAGCAAAAAAGTATTCAACCCTGGAGTCATTTTCGTTTATAAACGGCATATTGGACACTATAGCGCGTGACAACGCCCCTAATGAAACCAAACTGCGTAAGGAGCTGAAAAGATGACGCCATATGCCGTAATCTCAGATGTTCATTCAAACCTACATGCCCTTGTTGCCGTTGTCGAAGACATCGAAGGGCGCGGCATCGAGGACATCTACTTTGCCGGTGATATTGTCGGCTATGGTCCGCGTCCAAACGAATGTATCGATATAATAACGCGGCGCTGCAAGATACTTATCGCGGGCAACCATGACTGGGCGGTGGTGGAATATACCGACACCGACTATTTTAACGATATTGCCATGCGTGCCATTGAGTGGACACGCGATCATATTACAGACCAGCACATGGATGACATAAGGGCATTTAAACTGTTTAAATCCGACCCGACTCGCAACGCCATGTTTGTGCACGCCACACCGAAGGACCCCGATAACTGGGATTATCTCTTTTCGCTGACAAACGCGGCGGCTAACTTCCAGAGTTTTAAACAGAAATTCTGTTTCGTGGGCCACAGCCACACGCCCGTGATAATAGAAAGCGCAGGCCCCGGTGAGATGTCAACTATCTGGGATAGAACTGAAATTAATGAGACAAGCCGATACATAATAAACGTTGGCAGCGTGGGACAGCCCAGAGACGGCGACACGCGCTCCTCCTATGCCGTTGTCAGCGACTGCGCAATTGAAATCATCAGGGTTGCCTACGATGTTGAAAAGACGCAGCAGGAAATGCGTGAGGCTGAGCTGCCAGCAAGGCTCATCGAGCGCTTGTCATACGGGCATTAAAATTAAACACACGAGGGGTTTTAAAATAATATGATAGATCGATATACGAAAAAAGAGATGGGTCAGCTGTGGACGCTGCAGGCTAAGTACAAAAAATGGCTTGAGGTAGAGTTGGCAGTGTGTGAGGCTTGGGCTGAAAGAGGGGAAATCCCCGCCGCGGCCCTCAAGATAATTAAAGAAAAGGCCGGATTTGACGTTAAGCGTATCGATGAGATTGAGGCCGAAGTCAAACACGACGTTATCGCCTTTCTCACCAGTGTCTCAGAACACGTAGGACCGGAATCGAGATACATTCACAAGGGGCTTACCTCGTCTGATATTCTCGATACCTCAAATGCCCTGCTTATGCGTGATGCGGCAGATATTATCTTAGGCGATATTCACTCCCTGATGGAAGTCCTGAAGGCTCAGGCAATTAAATATAGAAATACGCCGTGCATAGGCCGCAGCCACGGCATACACGCCGAACCGATGGTCTTTGGCCTGAAGTTTGCCCTGTGGTACGCGGAGATGAGAAGAAATCTGCTCAGGATGGAAAATGCCCGCTATACCATAAGCACGGGAAAACTCTCCGGTGCGGTAGGTACGTTTTCAAGCATTGAGCCTGAGTTGGAGTCCGTTGTGCTGAGTAAACTTGGCCTCTTCCCAGAACCTGTGGCAACACAGGTAGTCCAGCGTGACAGATACGCCGAGTTTATGACGACCCTTGCAATAGTAGCCTCGACAATCGAAAAGATAGCCGTTGAGATAAGACACCTCCAGCGCACAGAGGTGCGAGAGGCCGAAGAGCCGTTTTCTGTGGGACAGAAAGGCTCATCCGCCATGCCCCATAAGCGCAACCCAATAGGAAGCGAAAACCTCACCGGCCTTGCCAGAGTTGTTCGCTCCAATGCGATGGCAGCCCTCGATAATGTCGCCCTGTGGCATGAGCGAGATATCAGCCACTCCTCAGTCGAGAGGATTATTATCCCCGACAGCACGATTTTAATTAATTACATGCTGGTACGCCTCAAGGGAATCCTATCTAAATTAGTGGTCTATCCAGATACGATGCTCAAAAATCTCAACCAAAGCCACGGTCTTTATAATTCTCAGAAGGTGCTTCTTGCCCTTACTGAGGCTGGGTTGACCAGAGAGGATGCCTATCTTGTGGTACAAAAGAGGGCAATGGAGAGCTGGGCACAGGGTAAGCTGCTCAAAGACCTCCTTCAAGCCGACGAGACGGTTAATAAATATATACCAAGCGCTGCACTCGATAAACTGTTTGACCCGGGCGACTATCTTAAGCACATTGATTTCATTTATAATCGTGTGTTTAAAGATAAATAATTCAGGCAGGGCATAGTAAAGGCTAACGATGCCTGAGAAGATAATCGTAGACGGCTATAACCTGATTGGGACATATCACCGTGATCTGAAGGCACAGAGGACGAAACTAATCCATGATTTATCCTCATACAAAAGGCGAAAGGGCGTTGAGATGACAGTAGTATTTGACGGCATAAGAGATGGTTTTAACAAGACCCGGCAGGTTACAGCCGGCATAACGGTGATATATTCCGGGCGTGGGGAGAGTGCCGATGATGTAATAAAGGAACTCATCAGCCATGCCGCGGTAAAATACATTGTGGTAACCTCTGACAGAGCAATCGCCTCATTTGCGTGGGTTAAGAACTGTGTCCCCGTCAGCAGCGAGGCATTCAGCCGCAAATTATATTCTGAAACCGACACGGCAGAGGCAATGTACCCGGGAGATGATGACGACGACTTCGACAAAACAACCACAGCGAATAAGAAAGGCAATCCACGAATCTTATCGAAAAAGGACAGAATGCTTCGACAAGCCCTCGATAAGCTATGACAACTGCCGCAGATGAAATGGACTAAGAAGTGCAAGTGACATTCTACCGCAAGACACCAACTGGCATACTACTGAGCGTTCGAGTAATTACACGGGCGTCGAAGACCGAAATTGCCGGCATCTCCAACAATGAGCTGAAGGTAAAACTAACAGCCGCGCCAGTTGATGGCCAGGCAAATCGAATGCTGATTGATACGATTTATAAACACATAGCAAAGACCCAGGGGAAGATTAATAAGTCCGACATTACGATACTAAAAGGTGAAACTTCAAAATCCAAGCAAATTGCCATAAATGGCATTGAGGAGTTTCCCGTCTAAAATTTAATGCAATGCAATTAAATTATATAATAATTTTACTGTTCAATGATTTCTCAGTGCTCCCCCTTAATACTTCTCTATCTGCGGGGCAAACGCATTATACGAGAAATAATGGGCAGAAATTACCAATAATTTTAGCCATGACCGATGCTTTCCTGGATTCCCGCTTTCCAGACTGTGTCACAATAGAAAAGCAGCCAGCCCCCCCTTTTTTCTTGAGGGG
>JADFXZ010000169.1 GCA_015233265.1 Nitrospirota bacterium | reverse complement strand
CTAAAACAACTATGATAAACTATTATTATAAGTACTTTCAATATATAAATTGCCTATTGTATTAACCGGCGGATTTTAAGTTGGGATATTTATTTCGCTCATTTCTCCGTATTTTTACCAGTAGCCTTCTTCCTGAAGACAAGCAGGTCTTCCCAGTCTTGGGACGAAAAGGATTCGTGCATATCCGGCTCCGGAATAGCCCCGCACTTACGTGAGGCGTGAACTCTCAGCGTAATTGGCGTATATAAAGCGGCAATTTCCTTAGATGGATACATGGGTGGCTGCCTCTTAGGCAGTACAGCGGCACTTTCTGTAAATATCCAGTCAGGAAGTTCTTTAAGGTTTTCGAGGCTTTCTGTGCTGGAGTTGATAATCCTCATCCCGTTATAAAAAATCAGGGACATCCCTGAATCGCTTGTCAAGACAGACTGGCCCTCCGCACCCTCTTTTTTTAAAAATTTTATGACATCTCCGGGCCGGTCTGAATACGGGGTATAGGTCGCACGAATAAGCGTGGGAAGAGACAAACCTGGGGAATGTATCTTAAAAGGAACGTTAGAGGGGTCGAGTAGTTTGATTGGATAAAATGGATAGTAGGCTGCGAAGTTGGTAAGACACAAAACGAGGACAAGGGCAACACGAACTACCCTGCCGCAAGCGCCACGACCAAGACATCTCTTTAATATAACCGATTGTAAGATTAAGGAGGCTGGCAGAAGCGGCAGAAGATAACGCAGAAATACTCCGGGCGCTAAAGAAACAGTAGCTGCAACTGATGGAATCAGTATCCACAGATATAGCTGCACATCGTCTGCGGGCTGTCTCACGCGCTGTTCATCATGAGGTTTAATCAGCTGATATATCAGCGGTACTAAGAAAATAATAAGGGCAACGATATGGAAATTCATCTCCCAGAGGTAATATACAACCTTTTCGACGATATTTTCATTGCCAGTGTGTCCAGCCTGCCGCCAGGGCCTGGCATATAGTATCCACGGCATAGACAGCGCGCTAAAAATAATAAATGCCGCAGCGCCTCCGCGTAAGACACCGTCATACCTTCTGTAAATCGTGGCCAACAACACACAAAGGGCAACTATCGACCCGGCAATCACTATATAATTACTGTAAAACTGTACCGTCAGGGCAGCCGCCAACAGGGCCGTCCCCGCCTGCCGCCTGCCCTTTAACAGTACGTAAACGCCCCATATAAACACAATCTCAGCTGCCACTATCAGCGAATAATAACGGCACTGCCTCACATGCAAAATAAAGACCTCCGAGGTTGTCAAAAAAAGCATAGACATAAGCGAAATCTCGTGGCTGCCATATATTCGCCAGACGACAAACGCCATAAGTGCCACGCAGATAAAGCCAATGATGGCAAAGGGCAGACGTGCGGCCGCGGTTGTCTGTCCAAACAATTTAAATGACACCTCAGTCACATATTCGGCAAGCCACGCTGTCCATGTCCCATTGCCGTATTTATCCGAGTCGATTCCCTCACCCATATAGGTGATAGAGTTTTTGCCGTCTGAGACCTTTGGCAGGCCAAACTTGATGATGTTAACAGACAGGAGCGCTGTGGTGAGTTCGTCTCCCCACATGGGGCGCTCCCCAAGGTGGTAAAATATCAAAAATAAGGCCAGACACCCAATTAACACATATAAAACCGCGGCCTTGTAATTGATTGCAGGCATGCTATTGAGCCACTGCTTTGCGTTTATATACGACCATTGGGACAATCTCCCTGTTGGTGAAGTATTCGTACTGGTCAGGCTCAGGGATGTCCCCCCGTCTGCTTGAGTTGTGGACTGGTAACGAGACTGTGTCGTAGTATTTAAATAAACTCTCCGGAAGGGCTATGGCGGCCTTGCCGGAGATGCCTGAGGCACTGACGGGAAATATCCAGTCAGGCAGCTTATCAGCTGGAAAACTATTTGACAACCGCGCGTCGATGACCTTCATATCCGTATAAAAAATAAGCGGGAACTCAGGGTCGAAAACAAAAACAGACTGCCCGGGATGTCCTTGCTGTCTTAGGAATCTTAAAACATCGTCAAGCCGGTTGGTATAAGGCTCAGTTATGCTGGAAATCAAATTGGAGACAGTCAGCCGTGGGGTGTGCCTGCCGTCAAACGAAAGGGGTGCTGAGATAAAGTTGGAGGTAACGAGCACAATTATCAAGGCGGCACGAAGGATGCCTTGCCGGATATATCTCATTAACAGACCGGCTTCGATAATGGCAAATACAGGTAAGACCGGCGTAATATAGCGCAGATTCTGCCCCGGCCCAAACGACAGTATTAGCACCTGAAGTGGTGCGGCAAGCCAGAGCAATTTCTCAATATCAGCCTCCATGGGCGTTGACAGTGGCGTTTCATGGGCGGGGGCGCCAGCAGCGGCAGCCTTGAGACGGCGGTAAATGTGATAGATCAGCGGCAATATCAGTAAAGTAAATGGAAATATATGAAAGTGTATCTCTTTTGAATAAACAAAAACCCCATGCAGGAAATTCACACCTTCGGCGTAAGAACCCTGACGCCACGGCCTCGCGTATAAAAGCCATGGCAAGGCGGCTAAGACAAACAGGACAGCTCCAACCCCAATCCGGTTTAAGATCCGCTCGTGTCGTTTGTGAATAAGAGCCGCCCAAATCCCTATGGCGATGATATTGCCCGGGATAACGACATAGTTGCAGTAAAACTGTAGAGTTAGTGCGGCGGCTATGTGCGGCACGGCTGAGTAATCACGACGTCTCAACAAAAGATAAAGCCCGTAAATCAGCCATATCTGGCCAAAAATGATCAGACTATAGTAGCGTCCTTGCCTCACATGCAAAATAAAGATTTCCGTTGAGGCTAATATTAGCCCTGAGAGCGCCGCCCTGTTGTAATCCCCATAGATGCGTAAGACCAAAAACATTAAAGCACAGACACAGAAAATGCCAACTATTGCAAAGGGCAGACGTGCAGCTGTGGTTGACTTACCTATGAGTGAAAAGGACGCCGCCATCAGGTATTCCCCCAGCCATGGCCTCCATGTCCAGATATGTCTTTCATTGGAGTCGACCGTCTGACCGTACAAGGTAATCAGGTTTTTGCCGTCAGAGTTCAGTGGCAGGCCATACTTGGTAATATTTACGGCAAGTATGGCAGTCTCGGCCTCATCTCCCCAGAGGGGCCGACCTCCGATGTTATAAATAAGCGTAAAGGTGGCAAATATGGCAACAGACAGCCATGCGGCAATATGCTTAACGCCCGCGTTCACTTCGCCCCAGTGTTTCTCTTATAGATGACAAACCTTTCTTTATCACCAGTGCTGAAGTATTCATATTTATCAGGGTCCGGGATACTGCCTGCCCTTTTAGAGCGATGGACTTCGATTTCAAGCGGTGTGAAGTCTGCTGCTAAATAATCGGGGATACTGTCAGGCTTCATGTCAAATACGCATGAGGGGCCAATAGGAAAAAACCAATCAGGTCTCACAGTCTTGCCGGCGGTAAATCTGCCGTCGATGACCTGCATATTTGTGTAGAATATCAGTGGGAACTCAGAGTCATAGACCAGAATGGATTGCCCCGGGGTGGCCTCTCGTTTAAGAAATTCTATGACATCGTCAAGTCGTCCCACATAGGGTGAGGTAATGCAGCGCACCAGATTAATTATCGGGGATGCGGGCTTATGACCGTATCTGAAAAAGTACAACCCGAATATGGACAAAACATTGGTGAAACACAAAAGCAAAACAAGTACATATCGCGGCAGCCTTCCCCTGATATATCTTATAAGGAGCACGGCCTGCAGTATACAAAATACAGGAATCAGCGGCACGAAATAACGCACAAACAGCCCCGGCACCGCTGAGATGATAACAAGCTGAATGGGGATTACTATCCAAAGGAAAAGCTCGAGGTCTGCTTGAGCAGGCGTCTTTTCGGGGAGATTTCCGCCTGAGAGCCGCCGGAGGATGAAGTACCCTGCGGGGATTAACAACAGGGCAAAGGGAAACATGTGAAAATTAATCTCCACGGCATAGTAGTGGAGTTTGGGAATATAGAGATTGCCGCTGAGCTGCCCGGCCTGGTGCCAGGGCTGCGCGTAAAGAATCCACGGTGCGGCCATAAGCGCAAATGCCGCAAAGCCTGCGATTACATAACGCCATAGATGTTTATATCTGTCATGAACGAGGATTGCCGTAAATACAACGGCAATGGTATTTCCTATGACAATAATATAGTTGCAGTAAAACGCGGCGGCAAGGGCAAGCGCCACATGTATGGCACCGCGCTTGGGGCGCCCCGAAAAAAGATTATAAAGCCCTATAATGAGCCAAATCTCAGCAAGAACGACAATGGAATAGTATCTGCATTGGCGGACATGGAGGATAAACATCTCTGATGTAACAAGACACAGCGCAGCTATCACGGCCATCTCATGGCTTTCATAGACTTTATAGACTAAACGGGCAAATATAAGGACGCACAAAACACCGGCAATAGCAAACGGCAGCCTGGCCGAGGCCGTTGAGACACCAAACAGAAAAAAAGCCGCTGCACTGATGTATTGGTCAAGCCATGGCCGCCAAATCCAGACATTCTTTTCATTGGAGTCGACAGTCTGCCCATAAAGCGTAACGGTGTTTTTACCGTCAGTGCATACCGGCAGCCCATGTTTCATGACGCTTACAGCAAGTAGGGCAGTCTCGGCCTCATCCCCCCAGAGCTTTCTGTCGCCGAGGTTATAAAACATTACAAAGGCGGAAAACACAATCAGGACAACATAAATGGCGGTAACGCCATGTCTTACAGACGCTGTCAACTC
>JADFXZ010000168.1 GCA_015233265.1 Nitrospirota bacterium | reverse complement strand
GAGGGGTATATCTTAAGTCCACTAAAAAGTGGTCTTGACAAAGGGGTCCACTTTATTCTATTCGACATATTGCGGCGGTAAAAGGTTTGTAGAGATAAGCGGCTGCGGGTATAGCGTGTGTGTGTGGTGAGGGGAGACGACTGCAGAAACCGCAGCCGTCTCCCTGGGAGATAGCCCTAATACGATACCTGTGACACTATTGAACCGTTGAAGCCGACAACATTGAGGTACGAGGTTTTAGTGGATGCGCCGCCGGTTGTGCTTGCGCTCCAGAGTGTGGTTGTAATATAAATATTGCCGTTTACAATCTGAGGCCTCGATGCCATTGCCCCTGTTAAACTGACGGAGGTGGGCGTGCTACTTTGGCTAAACGGCAGTGGCGTTATGTATAACACAGTTGAAGGACTGGTTGTCGTGGATGATTTGACCATGGCCGTAGCAATGAGATAGTTGTTTGAGGAGGTGTCTTGCCCAATAACGAACTTCTTAACCAAGCCATTTACTGTTATGGACTGCTTTGACCCGGCACTGGTAATGGCGATTAAGTTTGAAGTCATGCTTGTCATCGATGTTGCACTTGCTATGTTGGCCGATGCCACGTACGACGTGCCGTCGCTGCCAACTACGAGTGAATTCCCTCCAAAGTGATGTGGCATCTTGCTCCCATTGCCGCTAAAGGCATGGACACCCTGCCCAAAGATAAACAGACCTGCCATCACCGCCGCTATGTACAGTTTCGTTCTCATAATTGTGTTCTCCTTTAGATTACCGCTTCTGTCGACCAGCTATGCCGGCCTTTTACTGATTAGACACATAGATTTAGCTAAAGGTTTAGTGTGGCTAACGCATTATCTTACGCAGACAATCGTTTGAGAACTATTGGCAATTGCAAAACGCAATATGCTAAACTCAAACCGGTACCGTCAAAGTGACAGCTCAATCGCTAACAAAGTCCTCTGATAAGGGCGCTCCGGCAAGGGCACTCATCCTGCTCAGCGGCGGGGTTGACTCCGCAACTACCCTTGCCATTGCAAAAAGTTATGGATATGAGTGTTATGCCATATCGTATGACTACGGGCAGAGGCACATTGCAGAGCTTGGCAGCGCGCTCAGGGTTGCGGAGTTCCTTGGGGTGTGCCGCCATCTTACAGTTAAATTTGACATGAGAGGCATTGGCGGCTCTGCGCTGACAAGCGATATGGAAGTCCCCAAGTCCGATAGCCGCCACTGCGATTCAAATGTGATACCGGTGACATATGTCCCGGCAAGAAATACAATATTTCTCTCCTTTGCGCTGTCATGGGCGGAGGTCTTGGGGGCATATGACATCTTTATAGGGGCAAACGCCATTGACTACAGCGGCTATCCTGACTGCCGCCCCGAGTATCTCCAGTCCTTTGAGGCAATGGCTAATCTGGCGACAAAGGCAGCCGTTACCGGCAGGGGAAAAATCACAATCCACGCGCCACTCATTCACATGTCAAAGTCAGAGATCATAGAAACTGGCCTGGCCCTTGGAGTGGATTATTCGCTTACCAGCTCGTGCTATGACCCAACCGCTGAGGGGGCCTGCGGAGCTTGCGACTCCTGTGTAATACGCAAAAAGGGCTTTGATGAGCTTGGATTGAAAGATACAATTAAATATAAATAATTTTAAATATAAATAATTTGGCTGCTTCAATATGAAATAGATTCTTTCGTGTCTATTTCATGAATGCCTTGAGCATGGCAAATATCGCCACTAACTGACCAGCCCAGAAGAGAAACATCCATTTTAGTGTTTCCGCTTTCGATTTTTCGATTTCGGCTCTTACTGATTCAATCTTTAATTCAAGCGCAGATTTGACGATTTCAAGGTCAGCCTCAGTGGCAGCTTCACGCTTAGGGACTGTAAAACAATTAGTGTCACAATTATATGCCATATATCCAGCGATTATACTTCATCTCCACAGCAATATATGTAACACTTATTTATTGACGACTCCTTAGCCTGTTCAGAGGCCTCGTCAAATGCCTCGATAAGCGCCCTTGTTTCCTGCTCTCCGAGCTTGTCTTTAAGCATTATATCTAATTCCATTGTCTTAGTCATTTCTCTATTAAACAGAAACCAGCTGAGATTTATCAAGTGGGCGCGTTGCAGACAATTGGAGGTCAATCCTGTTTCAGGCAGAGCCCCTTAATTATTGTTTTTGCCATGAGAACTAGCCGGAATGATTCTCCTGCCCACAAATCATGGCCTGTTTAAGCCTTTGATAACATCGAATAAGGCCATCGCGGCTGCGCGCGGGCCTTCCTGCCCGAAGCCTTCGACGCCGAGCCTGGTTCTGATTTGCCCAACTTTTATGCCGAGGTCAAACATCTTATTAAAATACCTGATTGCAATCTCCTCGTGAGCCTCTCTGCGCTGCGGGGCACCAAAGGGATTGGCAAAGTATGTGTTGACGATGCCCTTTTCATCTGTCGTACCTTTGGCATATCTGGCTCCGTCTCTAAATACGGCAAGGGCCTTCTGCGGTGAATCGAAAAACTCTATCACTGGATGGGTCTCGTCCACCTGTTCATAGTTATTGGCATAGAGGACTATGTCAACCTTGTAGCCGCGCGTTATATCATAGTATGTTGTGATAGGGATGATAAGGCGGGCATTTGTCTTGTCAGGGTTCATAAAGATACTCCTGTCCATCTCCGCATAGGCATAGCCTGGCTGTAAGTCATCAAGCCTGACAAAGGCGCCTATCTCTGTGCCGTAACCGGATATTCCATTGTCTGCGTCGAAGTTTAGTGAACCCATATCGTCGAAGACAAATTTCAGGTCACGAATATGCTCATCAGCCAGCGTCCGGAGGGCCTCAAGGGTCTCTGACTTTCCAGCCCCGCTGTCGCCAACGATTACCACGCCGGCGTTTACTCCTGATTTAACGGTAAGAGAGGTCATTGCTCCGTGCAGCGGCAGGCGTCCCCGCTCCAGCATCACTATGTTGTGAAGTGTAAGCGGCATCTTCTTAAAGTATCCAAAATAGTCTATGTCCTCGGCGTATCTGATCATTCCTATAAGAATGCCTGTCTTTGCGTCTTCATAGAAGACGGTCTCACCAGAGACATCGATATTCTTTAGGCCGACAAAGAGCATAATGTCCGGAGACTTGTCCTCTATGTCCTCATAGTCGGCGATCTCAAAGAGATTACACAGCGAAAGCCCCTGGGATATGAAATCCCTGTGAAAAAATATAAACGCCGTAAGTGTGCCAATCTTTGCCGGATAGCACATCCACTGCTCCGGGAAAAGAAGCAGCATATCTTCTTTCAGATCGAATATCTCTTTAAAAGCCCCTTTGCGCTTGTTCATCTTAGGATATAAAATCAACGGCGACTCCATGACGGCAAGACGGATGAAGGGGACATCTTTGACAAAACTGAGACCTTCAGGGTATTTCCAATCGATTTTCTCAATCAGGATTCCCATGTTTACCCCTGCTGGCAGCTGCCGGTAAACACGGGGATTTCCTCCCATCAGGTTTTCCCTGACGTGCCTGTATGTCTCCAGGACGATTGTCTTTAATTCGACATGGAGCTTGATGAACTGGGCATGGTGAATGCTTTGCTTGGTGTAATGGGATCGTTTAGGCGCCTCGATATACATAAATCTCTCGAAACGCCGCCAATAGCTATAAAGCTCTTCGATAAACTCAAGCAGGTATTCCTTGTCTGACAGTACGTCATAGTACTGGCTGTTCATTATGACAATTTCGGCTGCCGTATGGCTGGCAAGCAAACGAAACAAGTCGGTCATGTACTTGGTAAGCGATTCGCGCCTTCTTAGGGGGACATTCTCTGTTAAGAATGTAAAGACTTTGCTTTGTTTAGTCTCAATGCGCTGTATAAACCCTGTGATAATCATCGTAAACAGCTCGCTTTGGAGCAGCTTTGATGGCGTGTCGCAGTACATAAGGGAAAAATCGAATATGACCTTGCCGCGTGTGATAGCGTAAGGCTTCTTTTGGGTCAGCGACCCTTGGGGAATATCAGCAATCATCGTTACCTTCCTTGTTACCTTCCTTTTTTTACATTAAAATAATTGGCAACGGCTATTATAGCCTAAGCGGGAAGATAATTGTAAGAGCCACGGCACAAAAATTCCAATGGTTAACCTTACTCTGTCTTGACTGGTCATAGATACGCAGCTTGGCCTCATACAAAAACCCAAGCATTGGCATATATCCCCTATTGCCATTGCCATTTGTATGTATAGTTCGCATCATCCTTCTCAGCTATTATCTTCCGTGGCATCTGCATCTAACGTGTATTCTTTTATCCCATCTCTCTTTAGCAGCCTCTTTCCCTTACCTTGTCCAATCCCAACAGCCCTTTTTGAGTTCCTGATTCCTCTGCCATTGCCTTTAAGCATTTGCCTATCGCATCAGGGATAGTGTCATATCAACTATGATAAGACGCAAAGGATGTGATATACTATCTTCATAGCCGACCAAGCAGGATTGGGCTTGTTTTATTGAAGAAATTGCAAATCAATACAAAAGCGCAGAAAAGATAACCTTGGTCATGGATAATCTGAACACACACAACCCGGGGTCTTTCTATGAATCTTTTCCTCGTTATGACAGATGCGCTCCTATTGAAAATACAGCCCCAACTACAATGACAACAGGTATTTTTGATGAGGATAAAAAATGATAGGTATACCTATGTTTATAATCTCAAAAAAGTGATGCTGTCCAGCTCAGTCAACAGCAGGAGGATGATAACAGTGAATAAACGACGCTCTGACTTGGCTGCTTCATCAGCGCAGGTATGAAAATCAGTAGTTTATGGACAGACCCTATATAGAGTCTGTCCATAAACTCTAAGGTCTCAATAAATCAGGGGAAATGGTATAAT
>JADFXZ010000167.1 GCA_015233265.1 Nitrospirota bacterium | reverse complement strand
ATGACAACAAACTAAGCAACTACCGCTTACTTATTGGAGAACAAATTTGCCCTGAGATCAGGTAATTCGCTTATTGACAAATCCAACGCATCTTGCCCGTCAACGGCCAAAAGAACGGTGTACCCCTGTCGGTTTAGATGCAACTGGCAGATGAAGCGGTTATTCTCATCGTCATCGACTACCAGTACCTTTGCTCGGTTCATATTTGCCTCCATTGCCTAAGTATGAAATAAAACGTACTTCCAACATCCAGATTGCTTTTTACCCATACCTTTCCACCCATCGTCTCTACAAGTAGTTTCGTAATGGCAAGCCCTAGGCTAGTCCCCTTGATAGTTCTTTTGAGCGGAGCGCCCCTCGAAAACACCTCAAACACATGCCTTAACGTCTCGTCATCCATGCCAAGACCTGAATCCTCCACCGACACTTGGACCATATCTGCCTGCGCCTCTTCTGCCCGTACGATAATCATCCCCTTTTTAGTTGAAAATTAAACGGCGTTTCCTACGATGTTAAACAGGATTTGCGTTAACTGCTTGAGGCCTGCGTGGATTGAAGGCAGCTCATCCTGGATCTGTATTTTAAGCTCCAACTGTCCTTCCTGAATTTTACCGGCTAAATTTGATTGAACCATATCCAATGCCTTGCTCAAATCTACAGCCTCATACAGGATTTCAACATTTCCAGCTTCAATGCTTGAAAACTCAAGTAATCCTTCAATCAGGGCGGCCATATATAAAGATGACTGATAGATTCTGTTTAAAATGTCAGGAAGCATAGACGTATCTTGATTTATGGTGCCATGTAAGTAAGCATACGACAGGGTCTGACTAAAGCCGGAGATTCCGTTTAACGGGTCGCGCAGCTCATGGGCCGCCATGGATAGGAATTCATTTTTAGCACGGTTCGCCTCTGTGGCAGAATGCAGCTGCTGAAGTTTCTTCTCATTCTCAATCCGATTAGTAACGTCCGTTACCACGCCTGCAATTACCGGAGACTTGCTAATTTCGCTACAAAAACCATGTAGTTCAAGATGCACCATCGAGCCGTCTTTTTTTAACCCTCGAAGATAATATTGCGGTACATGTCTCACGACTGAGCCATTTGCGAACATTTACACCAGGTCATGGTCGCCGGTATAGAGCATGTCAATCACGGGTTTCCCCAGTAGCTCGTCAGGATTACCGTAACCGAAAATCTCGGCAAATCTATGATTTATACAGAGAATCTTCATATCCTGAAAGATATAAATACCAACGAGAGACTGCTCCAGTATGCCCCGAAATCTACTTTCCGATTCCTCAATTGTCACAAATATTGGATTGGTGATCCTTAAAAAAAAAAAGCCCCAGCTATAATCAACACTAAAGCTAAGAGAAACGCGATTACTCCGAAACGGATAAAAGGTGCCTGAAGCTCAGTCAAATCTACCTTAGAGACAAGCCCATAATGTCTGCCAAGGAAATTTATCGGCGCGTAAGCAGCCAACACCTTTTCACCGCGATAATCTAATCCGATATTAGTGCCTGACTGACCATTAAGGGCTAGCTTCATCGGTTCACCCATGTAGGAATTAAAAGGTATAGAGCTTGCTTTGCTATGCCGTAAAGGCAGCAGAAACTTAATCTCACTGCCTTGCCGCAGCCCCCAGACAAATTCCAATGGCTGCCCAAGTCCACGATAACTTTCTTCATTAACTTGACGCATCTCCTCAACAACCTCATTTTCGATAGCCAATAACATCTGCGAATCACGCCTTTGAGTTTGTCCAAGTCTTCGTATTATGTTGACCTCAATCAACCTCGTACGGACTTCAAGCGCCCCACATACCCTCTTAGTCTGAATTTCCACGGCTACCTTATAAAGCAGCATATCAGTACTAAACACCACGATTAAGACCACAGCGGCAAAGGTTCCTATTAAGCAAACTATCCTTCTTTTCTGCGTCGCTTTCATTAGCCACTACCTGGTGAAAGCCGTACCGTAATAACGCTTCCCCTTGTCAGCTCGCTCTCAGCGCTAATCTCAGCGCCCATAAACTCCACTAGTTGCTTCACGAGATAAAGCCCAAGTCCAACGCCTGGGCTTTGCTCTGTCCTGTGGTCAACCTTTCCAAAACGCTCAAATATTGCGTGTAAATCCTTTTCCGCGATTCCTATTCCGGTATCAGCAACAGAAATCACCACGCGGCCATCTTCCTGCCGAGCAGAAACCTTAACATCCCCGCCGGATTCAGTAAACTTCATCGCGTTTTCAATCAGATTCTCCAGAATTTGCCGTAGTTTTTCATAATCCGCCTTAACTGGAATGCCTGGAACGTCTGTTATGAAAACTAACCCCTTTTTCCTGCACCTCTGATCAAACATGCTGATTAGTTCCATGCTCAAATCGGACATGTTGAATCTCGTAATATCGAGACTTTCTTCAAACGCCGCGGCGGAGATTATTTTGCCCGCCACAGCGTTCAATCTCTCTGACGCCTCTATAATCTTTTGAGCAATTTCCACATGGCTTTCATGCCCTGAGATTAACATCTGTGAAAACCCCATCAAGTGATTCAACGGTATGCGCAGTTCATGACTCACCGAGGCCAATATCGTAGACTTAAACGCCTCAGATTCAATCTTTGCGCGTACGGCAATGAGTTCTTTGCTGAGTTGCTTTTCGCGCTCCACATCGTGCAGGACTTTTTTTAAACGAAAATCAAGCGTTTCCATATCTAAGATAGGTTTTTGAATAAAATCCTGACCGCCGCTCATCATAAAGACCCGCACCAGCTCAATTGAACCATGCCCCGTATACATTACTACCGGCAGGTCAGGCCGAATTTGCTTAATGCCTAAAAAAGTATTAAACCCATCGCCGCCCGGCATTTCCTGATCAAGCAGGACAATATGAGGATTAACCCGCTAAATCAGACTTATAGCCTCATCAGCGCTTGCGGCAGTTGTCACTTTATAGCCAAATTTTGGCAGCCGCAGCTCAAAAAGCCGCCGGAGGTCGGGGTCATCATCCACTATCAGGATGTCAACATCAGTTGATTCGAACACATTTGCTCCCATGCACAAAATCCGATAGTCTTCACTACGCTGTCATCTGTATAATCTGTTCTCATGTAATATTATTTATCAAGCTAATGTAATATAGCTGATGAGACTATACATATCGATTACAGACGTATCAATGATATATTGAGAGGCGAAAAAAAGGACGCACGCCTCGGCCTTGCGCTTCGGGTATGGAATACAAAATGATTGGGCGGAAGGGGCGCTAAATATGGTGGGCGATACAGGATTCGAACCTGTGACTTCTGCCGTGTGAAGGCAGCGCTCTACCGCTGAGCTAATCGCCCTCCTTAATTACTTCTCATTAAACTTAACAATTTTAAGCCGCGATTGTCAACAACTCAGCTCAGGGGATCTTGAATTATTTTCTTATGGTATTTTTATTATTGTTTAGTGTATCCTATTGGCATGAAAGTGAAATTCTGGGGCGTCAGAGGGTCAATCCCAACGCCGGGCAAAGACACAGTGCGGTACGGTGGAAACACATCCTGCATTGGGCTTGACGGGGAGGATGGCACAATCATTATCTTTGAAGCCGGCACCGGCATTCGAATGATTGGCTCAAAACTTGCCGCAATGTCACCAGTCGAGGTTCCCTTATTCCTCTCTCACACCCACTGGGACCACCTTCATGGCTTCCCGTTTTTCATACCGGCCTATATACCCAAAAATGTTATAACCATCTACGGCCCTCCTCATTTCGATAAAAACCTTCGGGAAATAATGGCCCAACAGATGGTCTATTCGTATTTCCCCGTAAACTCCGATGAGCTGCAGGCACGCATCAATTACGTCGACCTCAAAGAGGAGACCGTTGAGATAGGCGGCCTGAAAATCCGCTCAAAACTCGTTAACCACCCGGTAACCTGCTTTGCCTACAGGGTGACGGAGGGCACAAAGACTGTTGTCTACACAGGGGACAACGAGCCGTACTATAATTTCATGGCCAGCGCGGCTATGGACGAGGCCGAGACAGCCGAAATTGCTCAGATTGTGCAAGAGCAAAACAACAGAAACGTCGAATTCGTAAGAGATGCGGACTTACTTATCGCCGATGCCCAGTACAACCACTCAGAGTACCCGTCAAAGATAGGCTGGGGACACAGCTCTAACGTGCAGGTAGTTGATATGTCCATAAAGGCGGTCGTAAAGCATCTAGTCATGTTCCATCACGAACCAACCCGCTCGGACGACCAGATTGACGAGATTGTGCAAGAGACAAGGAAGTACTACGCAGACACCGGGCACACGGGGCTTAAAATAACCGCTGCCACCGAGGGCGAAGAAATCGTCATTGTGTAGCTCCCGCTGCAACCCTCAGTCAGACACACAGACTTACCGTTTTCCAGCGAGCCTCTCCAGTTCCTTTCTGATAAATTTTGCGTCTGCCTTGCCCAAGCCGGCACAGCCCAGCATCAAAATAAGTCTTTCTATCTCGGCCTCTGACCAATCCACAGAGCCGCGTCTGGTCAGCGTTCCCTGTACGTATGGGGTATGGGCTACGAGGAATTTCTCAAGCAGCGCGGTTGCGTTTGCGTCCCATAGCTGTTCGTTTCTGACGATGAGGTCCCAGTCCAGCACCCAGACCTTAATTGTGCCGTCGTCGTAGGCGCTGATAGCATATCGCCCGTCCATACTCATTGCAACTGCGTTGACTCCCACTACATGGCCCTTAAATATCCTTAGACACTGACCCGTTGAGGCCTCCCAAATCCTGAATGTACAGTCAAAACTTCCTGAGATTACATGCTGGGCGTCTGAGGAAAATGCCACAGATGTTACCCGTGCCGTGTGCCCTTTTAACTCAACGACAGGGCTTCCTGTTGATATGTCCCATATTTTTGCTGTCTTATCGTCGCTTCCAGATACGGCGTAGCGGCCGTT
>JADFXZ010000166.1 GCA_015233265.1 Nitrospirota bacterium | reverse complement strand
AGGCTGGCACTGAGCGAGGGCTCCGGCAATCAGTGTAAGATTCAGGAGATTGGGTTTATTAAATTATCAGGGAGGTTAAGAATATGTGTCCATACTTTGAACTATCTGGATGTCGGTGCAATAAGTACCAGGCGTGTTCTGCCGAGTGTTTTGCTCATAGCAACCCGCAACGGTGCCGTAACAGGATGTACGAGGTGTGCCCAACGTATGTAAGGAGCCTGTTCAAACTAACCGACGGGATGGCTGTCAATTAGGGAAACAGGAGACAGGCTGCTTTGCCATTTTCTTACGCAGAGTGTGCAGCCTCCGCTACTTCTGGTCTAAAAAGCCGTGTCTTGCAACACTGTATCTGCCTGTTTCTGTGTCTACTTCATAAATATCGAAGTTGTCCTCAATGGAAAAACCGGGTTCGTGTGCGGCAAAGTTTAACGAAAGTGAGCCGTCTTGCCCACTCGATACCCTGTGAAACACTCCCTGTGGCCAGCAGAGTATCGCAGGGGCCTCTATAACCAACTGCCCGTTGTGTTTTATCCACTGAGCCGTGACTTCAAAGGTTTCTATTTTTCCATGTCTTGGGGTATAGAGTTCTGTAATCCTTGAACCAAGGAAAACGAGCAGATTATCAGTCTGCGCCTTGTGATAATACCAATAACAGCCTGAAGCGCCTTGTATGGTTGGTGAAATGGCATTTGGAGCGTGCTCAACCCTGTCGACCGAGTCTATGCGCGGCAGGTTATTGCCTGGAAGGATATGGAATTTTACGCTTGGTGTGTTTCTGAACTCCACCAACGGGATTATCTTAAATAAGCCGTCAACGAATAGTGTTTTCATGTGACATATCCTCCTGTCAATGCTGCGATTATCAAAAATTCGATTAATATAATAACTTGTCCACCACTGCCCGTTCCGCCTGCTTTATCAGCAACCGTCTTATAGTATCACATAAAAATGAGGCTGTCAAGGACGATAATTCACAGCGCTACTGAAAACGGTTGATTACTAAGGCCTTTTCCTCTTCGGCTGTTGTGATTGCCCCCCTTAATCTCTCCTGCAGGATTGTCCTGAATATTTCTGAATAGAGCGGGCCTGGAGGGATGCCCAGTGCCTTTAGATCGCTGCCCTTGAGCAACGGTTTAGTGTCCTTGTGCTGCGTCAGATATCTGGATATCGCCTTTCTTTTGTCGTCGTTTTCCGCCTTTGACATCAAAACAATTACTGTCTCTAATGATGTGCCCTTCAGGTAATTGTACACCGAGACAGGGTCATGACAGAAGAACGGCTCCTTGAGTCTGGCTAATCCAAAGAGGATGTGTCTTTTTATAGACTCCGGTGTTGAGAGCCTATCAAGGGCAGCCTCCCGGTCATCATCTATCAGTGGGACAATAAGCGCCATCAGGTATAACACGCCAATATCTATCTTTTCCTCCATGAATTGTAAATTGTACCACGAGATGGTCTCCCTCACATGTACAAATGCCGCTTCTGATTCCCTCGTAAATCTGATTCTGCTGTGAATCGCTTTTAACAGGCCAAATCCATCGAGCCTCCTTAGGGCCTTTATCGGGTCGGCTTCCCTGAATGTCAGCATAAGCTCGTCATAAAGGCGCGCTCCTGAGAGTTTGTCAAACAGGTTAAACTTGATTGCCGTCTTTATCAGCCTCTCTGTGTGCCTGCTTATTCTGAAATCAAACCGCTCGGAAAATCTCACCGCCCTGAAGGCCCGTGTCGGGTCCTCGATGAAACTCAGATTGTGCAGAACTCTCACTGTCCTTTCCTTTAAATCGCGCTGTGCGCCAAAGAAGTCTATCAGACGCCCAAAATCCCTCTTGTCAAGAAACACGGCAAGCGTGTTAATCGTAAAATCCCTCCTGTATAAGTCCTTTTTTATAGACGACATCTCAACCTGTGGCAGTGCTGCAGGGCTTTCATAGTACTCAGTTCGGGCAGTTGCGATATCTATCGAGAAATCACCGAGTCCTATATCGAATATCTTGGCAGTTTGAAAGCGTTCGTGCGTCTTGAACTGCCCTCTTAATACCGTTGCAAGGGCAGCGGCAAACTTCATGCCGGAGCCTTCTATCACTATGTCTATATCGAGATTCTGCTCCCCCCTCAGCAAATCGCGCACTGAGCCGCCAACAAGATAGGCCGGGACGCCTGTCTCATGTGCCACATCAGCCGCGGCCTGCAGTATCTTATACACGTAGGCTGGGAAGCGATCGCGCATTATCGCGGCAAGGTTTCTGCCAGCCGGGTGCTTACTTTCATAGTGGAGCTGCTCTATGCGGCTTCGCCTGATATGCCCTTCATAGAGCGAGCGCACAAGGTCTGTCCTGGTAATAGCACCCACTATCCTGTGGCCGTCAATAACCGGCAAAAAACGCTGATTCCCCTCCACCATCGCCGCCTCTACCTCGCCTATTGCCGCATCAGGTAGAGCCGTCATCGCGTCTGTTGTTATGAAGTCGTCTATCTTGCTTGTTCTAAAGCCATGAAATAGCGCCTTTTCTACAACCTCACGCGATATTATGCCCATAAACTGTGTGTCTTTAACTACCGGCAGACAATTTATCTCATATTTAGTCAGCAGCGCCTCGGCCTCCTTAATGGTCGAGTCCCAGTCGATGGAAATCACCGGGCTTGTCATCACGTCCCTTGCCGCCTTTACCGGCCTGACTATCTCATGCAGGGTGCTTATTACCATCTCCTTCGTTATATCCGCGATGGTTTCATTTATCGACGCAGAGGCCGCAGAGGGGTGGCCGCCGCCGTTAAAGCGCCGCATCAACTGCGCCGCGTCAAGCTCCGGCACCCTGCATCTTCCTATGAGCAGTGTCTTACCAGCCATGTTTAATATCAATACCACCGCGTCTATGTCCTCCATATCCATAATTGCGTGGGCTAAGAAGGCCGCATCCCCTGTGAAATTTTCCCTTGCCGCCGTAGCTATCTTCACCCGGACGCCGTGAATTACTACTTCGGACAGGGATGTAAGGAGTTCGTTTAAGAGTTCGAGGTCGTCTCTGCTGAGCTGCGGCCTTATGAATGTCGAGACAATGCTTAAATCAGCGCCGCGCCTAAGCAGGTACGCACACGCAAGCATGTCCCGCTCAGTGGTCGAAGAAAAACGCATCGAGCCGGTCTCCTCATATATCCCCAAGCACATTATGGTGGCCTCTATGGGGGATAATAAGATGTTCTTTGAGCGTAGTATTTCGGTCAGCAGGGTTGCCGTTGCCCCAATCTCCTCCACTGTCTCAACAGTGCCCACAATATCGCCGGGGCGGCGGCAGTGGTGGTCGTAGATAAATGTCTGAAGCCCTTTCCTGCCTATAATCTCTTTAAAATCTCCAATCCTCTGCGGGTCTTTTGTGTCAACGATTATAAGACGGGTAACCAGTGACATATCTATTTCTTTTATCTTTGAGATTTCAACGGGAAATGCCTTTAAAAAATCCCTGAGCGGCCTTTCCGCTGAGCCTGGGAAGACTAACTTTGCCTCAGGGAAGAGTTTCGAAGCCGCAACCATTGCCGACAGACAGTCAAAGTCGGCATTCATATGGCATGTGATGACATCCATTAATGTTTATGCCACATGTCTCAGTCAGTTTTTTTCTTGTTTATGTAAACCTGCTGAGCTATACTAAGGACATTGCTGACCAGCCAATAGAGTACCAGGCCAGAGGGAAAACTCAAAAACATAAACGTAAAGATAACGGGCATGAACATCATTACCTTAGCCTGCATCGGGTCCATCGTCGTAGGCGTCATCTTCTGCTGCAAGAACATCGTGCCGCCCATGATAATTGGAAGCACATAGTGCGGGTCTTTGGCCGAGAGGTCTGTTATCCACAACATAAACGGCGCGCCGCGCAGCTCGATGGAGACAAGCAACACCTTGTACAGGGCAAAAAACACCGGTATCTGCACCAGCATCGGCAGACATCCACCCATCGGGTTTACCTTGTGTTTCTTATAGAGTGCCATCAGCTCTTGCTGCATTTTCTGAGGGTCTTTCTTGTACTTCTCCCTGATTTCATTCATCAGGGGCTGGACCTTCTGGAGTTTTTTCATCGACGACTGCCCCTTGGCTATCAATGGGATAAAGGGAATCCTTATGACAAGCGTAAGCAATATTATTGACCAGCCGAAGTTGCCAATGTATTTGTTGATAAACATCAACAGCCAGAAAATGGGCCTCGCTATAATGGAGAAAAAGCCGAAGTCAACGATATGCTCAAATGAGGCGTTGATAGATTTCAGCATATCATACTTCTTAGGGCCGGCGTAGAACACGAATTCATTCGTACCTGGTCCCACCTTAATGGCGCCGACGATTGTTTTTTCGCCAGTGTTCCACATCTGAGCGCCCTTAGTCTGTGTCAACGGGGCTACGGCGTCGAAGAAGTACTTGTTCTCCTGGGCTATCCACTTGATGTTGCCGTCGTAGAGTTTTATGCCGTCGAGTTTCTTACTTGTATCGAGTTCTATTCTGTCCATATCTTTAAGTACAACGGGGCCGTTATGGGCGCCATAGCTGTCTGCCCCTTCGGAGCTGAAATCGCTGCCGGTGGTAATATAATAGTCGTCTAAGCCGACTACTTCGTCTTTTAATCCTATCTTGTAGCTGTCGCCGTAGAAGGTATATGTCCTTTTTAGATGAACGTCGTTGTAGTCGAGGGCAAGGCTGAGCTGTTTGGTTTCCCCACCGGAGAGGGATAAATTGCCCTGAGCCAGCGTATTAAAGGCGGCCTTCATGAACTTAAAATCAGTGGTATCGCCAGAGGCAAGGGCTGGGATTTTCGCGTATTTATCTATGAGATAGACCTCTTTGCCGTTTTTATCTTTATAGTCCTTGAGTTTAAACGAGGTAATAATGCCGCCTGTGGTGGAAATTGCGGCGGTGTAGAGCTGTGTGTCAACCTCGATGGTCTTTGCCTCTTTAGCATTGAAGGCATCGGGGGGG
>JADFXZ010000060.1 GCA_015233265.1 Nitrospirota bacterium | reverse complement strand
CTTGGTGGAGAATGGGGGCCGAATTTAACATTTAGGAGGAAATATCTATGAAAACACGCTTAGTGAATTTGTCTTTAGTCTCGTTAGTGTTGCTGGCCTCAGCGTTGCTGGTTTTCCCTATGTTGTCATTTGCCGATAGCGAAGGGGCTTCTAATGAGTTCGTAAATCGTGGCAATGCCAACTATGAAAAAGGGGACTACGAAGGCGCAATCGTCAACTACAACAAGGCTATTGAGATAAACCAGAGTAATTATGTGGCTTATCAAAATCGCGCTAAAGCCTATCATGCAAAGAGAGATTACGACAGGGCTATTGACGATTACTCCAAGGCTATTGAAATGAACAAAAGAGATGCAAGGGGCGATTCAGATATGTATGGTATTCGTGCTAATCTCTACCATGAAAGAGGCCATAACGATATGGCGATCGCCGATTTCAGCAGGGTTATCGAGATGAACCCCAGAAATGATATGGCGTTCGTAAATCGTGGCAATCTCTTTTTCCAAATGGGCAATAACGACAAGGCTATCTCCGATTTTAGCATGGCTATCGAAATTAACCCCAGGAACGCCTTGGCATTCGTAAATCGTGCTAATCTCTTTATTAAAATCGGCAATAACGACAGAGCTATTGCAGATTTCGAAACAGCGGCACGACTTGGCAATCGCGACTCTCAGGATTACTTACGAAGTATCAGCTACCAGTGGTAATACCGACGTCAATGAAGGGCACAGCAAGCCGTATCAGGCTCGCTGAATATACAGCAAGGAGGTACATCACATGAAACTCAACACAAGGACAATAACCAGGATGATGCTTATAGCGATACTCATAGCATTACCCTCACAGGCAGTATTTGCCGAGATGAACGCGGAGGCAACATTTCAGACTGGAAACGTCAACGGGATAGCCTACATGACGGGCGGCGTTGGACTGGATGAAAGAGAATCCCTCAGAGCCATCGCAGGAACTAAATATAACGTAAAACTAGTCTTCGCGCTGACTAATAGGGATTACGTCGCCGACATTCCTGTAGAAATCACAAATAAAAGCGGCAAGAAAGTTCTTGAGGTAGTCTCAAGCGGGCCGATTTTTTATGTGAACCTCCCCGCAGGGGCATACACAGTAAGAACATCTTATGAGGGTGTTGCCGTAACCCATCATATCAACGCTGGCAGCGCAGCCTCCAGACAGGTGCTCTTCTCATGGAGGTAAGCTCAGCGTTATCAGGCATGACGCGGCGAGAATCACCAAAGACATAGAAGTATAAGGCCGGATCAAATTAAGAGGACTTGGGAGGCGGGCGGAGAGTCCGCCTCCACAACTGTGTTTCACAAGGAAGACGTACTGCCTCGTTGTGAGAAGCAGTTGTTTAGCCTGATTGTGATTATTTGTTTCCTGCCACTATACCAGATTATATCATAGGTGTCCTTGGATCAAGCTATAACGGCACACAATACAATTGCACAACAGTTGGCAATTAGGTCGCAGGAGTGAAAATCAACCGTGTGCAGAGGACTAATTATGGATAATAATGTGGCAAGGGAATACTGTAGCGTGGCTTGACGCTTAAAGCGGATGTGGCGCATATCTGAATTGGCGTCGAGTCGTCTATCTCTTTTGCTTCCTTCTTTCTACTATGACAGTTTTTGCGCTGCCGAGTTTCTCACCTACCTTGTCTATCAGGGCAAAAGACGCACGGAGAAACTCATCATACATGCTTATGCCAAGTAAGAACATAGCACACATGAACACAAAGGCCATGATGAAAAACCAATGGTTGAAGACCAAAAAAATCTCAGGAAACGTAACCCTGCCCAGATCTATAAATGACACTATCCTGTCAAGCTTCGAGCCGTCGTACATCTCGGCGTAGAGTATTGACCCCCCGACAATTCCGGCCATCGTGACAAAGGCATCGATGGCTCCCTCACCCAGGGCACACGCGGCTATCGCCGGACAGTACCCGGCTATTGCCAGCCCCGCTCCAAAGAGTACCCCGCCAAACAACTGGTTTAGTATTACCGTCCTTGGCAGATATAGCTCCACAACCCCTATGTCCTTAAAAAAATATATAAATACCATGCCGAACATCAGTAGAGGTGTGCCCACCCTCCAAAACGTGAAGTCCTGCATTCTGAACATCCCCGATACGACATCATACTTGCCAAGCCTGCCCTTTTGCAGGACAATCCCAAGCAGAAACCCCACAATAAGTCCGCCATAGAGACTTGCCGGTCCCTTAATCGCCTCTATCGTAGAGGGGTCAAACGTATCTTTTAATCTCATCAACATCGCATCCATAAGCCTATCCCCTGTGAAACGTTACTGTTTTCAGATTATAAAACAGCACAGTCATTAACATCCCGCCCATCCACAGCGACATCATAAATATAAACCCGGCAGGTGTGAGCTGTATCACGCCAGATATAAGCATCCCAAGCGTACAGCCCATCGCAAGCCGTGAGCCAAAGCCTATCATAACCCCGCCTATAAATGCCCAAAACAGCCGTTTCGACACCGACGGACCCTTGCAGGTCTTCCACATCTGCGGCACCACATGAAATTTAAACTCACCCGAATATACGGAAGAAAACATGCTGCCGCTTACTATGCCAACCAGCACGGCAACCGTCCACTCAATGGCCGGCTCATAGGCGCTCCAGTATGATACAGTCTTTGCGTGCTCAGGGAACAAAACGTACTCTATTATCGAGCCAATTACGGCATATCCCCTTGATGAACCCAGCGGCCGCTTCGACAGATAAAACGACAACAGCTCTACCAGGGCAAACAATATACCAACAATGAACGGCCACCAGTGCTTCCTCTTTAAGTATCCCATGCCATTTCCACCGCCTTCCGGATAATTTCCTTTCTCATATGCCTTCTACATTATATACGAAATCGACGGTAAAATAATATACATGAATTATACATGAGTTATTGTACCACAAATTAAGGCTGCCGCAAGCGGTTGACCTCAGCCCGCACCTTAAAATTGTTCTTCAAAAAAATAAATCTTGACAAATTTAATCCTGTTAGTATAAATTCTATCGGCTGAGTAAATAGATATATTTCAGCGGTGACCTTAGACCGTGGGGTGAAATGGCCATGATGGGTGGCCCAAAGAGGTGGAATTGAAAGGGGGTAACATCAGCAAAGTGCGTAACTATAGCCGCAACTATAGCTTTGATGGGTGGTTCATGAAGATTAGCGATGAAGATAAATAAAGACACGGATTATGCCATAAGATGTATGTTGTTCATGTCAGGCAATCCTGATAAAACCTTTGTCATTGGTCAGATAGCCAAAGAGAAGGCAATTCCAGAGAGCTTCCTTGCAAAGATACTGCAAAAACTAACAAAAGCCGGGTTTCTAAGGTCGATAAGAGGGACAAGAGGCGGCTTTGTCATGATCAAAGACCCTCAGGATATAACTTTGCTTGATATCGTTGAGGCCATAAACGGGAAAATAGTGATAAATAGATGTACAATGCCGGATGACAGGTGCGAATTAAACGAAAACTGTCCGACATCCAATATATGGCTTGAGATCAGGCAGATTGTAGAAGAGCGGTTAAGCCACTACGACTTTAAAGCATTGTCAAATAATTATATAAACGGTGTCACGGGTAAAACTCCATCGGGAGTGTAATAATTACAATAGGAGGATCTAAGTAATGGAAAATGTAATGCACGGTGGGACACATGACGCACACCACCAACATGAAGTAGAACTAAGCGCAATGCCGTTGATTGCGGCGGTAGGGTCGTTTCTGTTGCCCATGGCCTTTATGGCGACCTTTTCATGGGGGTTGCCATCGGTAGTCGGGCTGGTACTTGCCGGGGTAGCGGTAGTGATATTAATGGTAGGGCTTTTTGGCTGGCTTAACGAGGTTCACGCCAAGAAGGAAGAAGCAGGATTAAGCTCAATGGCAATAATAGTGTTTATTATTTCAGAAGTTGCACTGTTTGGAGGGCTTTTCGGCGGGTATTTATATGCCATGTTGTTTACTGAACAATGGCCTCCGGCTAGCACCCCTGAAGGCGTGCCGCCTCTGGGGCTTGCGGTGATAATGACTGTCTTCCTGCTGTCCTCTAGTGCTACCATACATAACGCCGAGGATAAGTTACATCATGGCGACATGGGTGGGTTCAAAGGCTGGATAGTGTTCACCATGATCTTAGGCGGTCTGTTTATGGCATTTATGGCCTATGAGTGGCATGAACTGATGGGCGAAGGCTTTACCATCGGCCTCAACGAATACGGGACATTTTTCTACACTATAACCGGCTTTCACGGCTCGCACGTACTTGTTGGACTTACGATGCAGCTGTTTTGTCTGATTCTTGCCGCTGGCGGCAAAATCGGCAAGCACAAGCAGACTCTGGCAAAGGTGACAAGCCTGTACTGGCACTTTGTCGATATAGTCTGGCTGTTGGTGGTGTCATTGATTTATGTGGTTCCATTTCTTAAGGCTGGGCAGTAATGAGGGCTGCAACCCTTTTCTTGTCAATCGTGTGCCTGTGTCTGATGCCCTCATCCGCGGTTTGGGGCTTTGGGCTGGCTGTGGATTCAACCCAGTTTGACCCGTCTGTGATGAAGATAAAAGAGGACGATTATCTGGGCAAAAAGGCGCCGGATATTGGCATGAAAGATGAAAAGGGTAACGCCATAACGCTGAGCAGTTTCGCCGGAAAACCGTACATACTGTCTATTATCTACTATAAGTGCGGTCAGTCGTGCCCTGTCTTAAACGAGGGGCTTGCTGCTGCCTTGAAGGACACTAATCTGCGGCTTGGCGAGGATTACAACGCCATAACGCTGAGCTTTGACGGCAGCGACACTCCGGCAGAGGCGATAAAATTCCGTAAGGACCTGCAGATAAAGATGAAGACCAACTTACCGGAGTCTTTTGACAAATGGGTATTTGCGGTAACAACAGACGCTGAGGCAAAGAAATTTACCGAGGCCATCGGCTACAGGTATTTTTATTCGCAGCTGGACAAGGTCTTTGTGCATCCAAACGTGTACATCTTTATGTCACCAGATGGCAGGGTTATGAGATACCTGTTCGGGCTCTACCCGCTTGCGATGGACGTAAGGCTTGCGATACTTGAGGCGGCGGACGGCAAAGTCGGCAAATTCCCGATAGTAGGCAAGATTGCCCTTGCATGTTACGCGTATGACACCAAAATTGGCGGCTACAAGGTAAACGTTTTTTTTGTTATCGAGACGTTAGGATTTGTGTTCGCCCTGTTTACCGCTGTAATAGTGTTCTTTTACGCACGAAATCAGAAAAAGAAGAGACGGGCTGAGCTTCGGCCCTTAGAAAATTAGGAGGTAGAAAATGCTAAAGCAAGTGTTTAGATTATTAATGGCCGCGGTTTTCGTATCGATACCATATGCGGCGGCGGCAGCTGAAAAGGCCGCAAGAGTAGTTGACCCGGTCAAGGCGTGGGATCTTCACTTTAAGACCTGGGCGGTGGTGTCAATTTTTGTTTATCTTTCAGTAACAGTACCGCTTATTTATTTCGTCTTTAAATACAGGAGTAAGCGCAAGGACGCAGATGGCGAATATATAGACGGAAATGTCGGCCTTGAAATCCTCTGGACTATTGTACCGATGATTATAATCATCCTGCTTGGTGTTCAGTCGTGGGCTGTGTTTAACGACCTCAGAGAAGTACCGAAGGACCATATAGAGGTTAAGGCAGTTGGTTTTATGTTCGGCTTTGAGATGTATACCCCTGAGGGGATTATGACGTTAAATGAAATGCGTGTACCGGTAGGCAACGTAAAGGTCAATCTTACGAGCAAGGACGTAATACATGACTTTGCAATACCATCGTTTAGAACACGTGAGGACATGGTTCCCGGTGAAAACACATATCTTTGGTTTTCTGCAAAGGAACCAGGGGAATATCCTGTTTATTGCGCTGAGTTCTGCGGTTCCGGGCATTCATCGATGCTTGCTAAGGTTATCGTCATGAAGAAAGAGGACTATGAGGCATGGGTTAAGTCTAAGCAGGCTGAAAGCACAAACATGGCCGCCGCCACCCCTGCGGTCAAGGGCAAGGAACTCGTCGAGAAGCTTGGCTGCCTGGGCTGCCACGGCATAGCCGGTGAGACAAAGGCAGGACCTGCCCTAAACGGCGTAATAGGGAAGTCTGAAGAGCTTGAGGACGGCACAAAAGTCGTCATAGACGAGGCATTCGTCAAAGAGAAGATCTCTGACCCAAAGGCTAAACCGGTAAAGGGATTCGGCCACATGATGCCCCCAAATATGCTGGCTAAAGAAGAATATGAAGCCATCGCGGCTTACATAAAGACAATTAAATAAATAAAGGAGGTTAAAGATATGAGTAAAGAACCAACTGGTTTTAAGTCATGGCTTTTGACAACAGACCACAAGCGGATTGGAATCATGTATCTGGTTACGGCAATGGTATTTTTTGTCGTAGGGCTGCTTCTTGCGTTTATAATGAGGACGGAGCAGCTGGACATTACTAAAAAGGTTATAATCGACGCCGATTTGTATAACACCGCGTTTACAATTCACGGGGCGGCTATGATATTGTTTTGGGGAATACCAGTGTTGACGGGCTTTTTCGCCAACTACTTAATCCCGCTGATGATAGGCGCACACGATGTTGCCTTTCCCCGCCTCAACGCCCTCAGTTTCTGGCTATATGTGATGGCTGGATTGGTAGCGGTTATGGCCCTTATCCTGCCTGGCAGGCTTGACACCGGCTGGACAGGTTATCCGCCATATTCCCTTACAGGGCCTGCAAACACCGCGTTTTATGTATTCGCCGTTCATTTGCTTGGGGCATCGAGTATTGCAGGTGCGGTTAACTTTATTACAACGATAATCACACTCAGGGCACCCGGTATGACGTGGGGCAGGTTGAATCTCACGGTATGGGGCATTTTTGGGGCATTCATTATTCAGCTTGTCGGTGTGCCGGTTTTGGCTGCCGCGGTTACGCTCCTGCTCTTTGACAAGTATCTTGGGACAAGTTTTTACAATGCCTTCAAGGGTGGCAGTCCGGTTCTCTATGAGCATCTGTTCTGGTTTTACGCCCACCCTGCGGTTTACGTTGTGGCGCTTCCGACCTTTGGCATAGTGTCAGACATTATCTCGACTTTCTCAAGAAAGAAGATCTACGGCTATACCAGCATGGCCATAGCTATTATGATAATCACCGTAGTTGGTTTTGAGACTTGGGTGCATCACCTCTATGTCGCAGGTACCTTGAATTGGTCAAGGGTTGTGTTTATGTGGGGTACGATAGCAATCGGTGTCCCTACAGGTATTAAGACATATAACTGGGTGGCAACTCTGCACAAAGGCTCAATCACATTAAATACGCCTATGCTTCACGCCCTCGGATTTATATCTCTGTTCACGATTGGCGGGGTTACAGGTATAGCTAACGGACTACTTGGATTCGACATCAACGTACACGACACACACTGGGTCGTGGCACATTTCCACTATGTATTGGCAATAAGTATGTCGATGCTGGCTATCGGCGGCATTTACTATTGGTTTCCAAAGTTTACCGGTAAGATGTTTAACGATAAACTTGGCAAAACGGCATTCTGGATAACGATTATTGGCGCAATGATTGCCTTCCTGCCACAGTTCTTTCTTGGTTATGACGGTATTCCAAGAAGATACTGGAAACTTCCGGCAAAGTATCAACCTGAGATGACAATTGCAGTCATCTTCTCTTATATCACTATACTCGGATTTGTGCTGACCATTTTCAACTTAGTCCGCTCAGCAATAAGTGGACCGAAGGCACCGGCCAACCCATGGAACTCGAAATCACTTGAGTGGCAGATTCCATCACCACCACCGTTTTATAATTTCGAGCATCTCCCAACCATTACCGAAGGACCGTATGAATACGGAAAACCGGCAGAGGCAGCGGTAAAGGGGCATTAACACCTGATAAATAGAAGAAAGAGGGGATTGCGGCTAAGCCTCAATCCCCTCTTTTATATCTTCACTCCTAATCCGTAATCCCATAAAACGCTCACAAAAATGAAAACATTTGAATCATCCTGAGCTTGTCGAAGGATGCTCCTTTATTTCCTGTATCCGCACACATCGGGAATCCTTCGACGAGCTCAGGACGAGCTCAGGATGATTCTTAATATCAGATTAATTAATGCCCATATGATTACAACTTAGTGTAATCCTATCTCTTTGACAGGGCGACTAAAAATCTTATTATATGCACCAGGCCATCCATCACGGGGGCAATTTCACGCTGCAAGCCGCTGCTGATTCCTTCTGTTATGCGGGCTGCAATATTTGGCGAGACTGAATCTGTGCCAGGCTGCTCTGTGGCAGACATTGTAGTTTCAGTCCTTGCAATTTTGTCAATTTTCCCGTGCAGGCCGACTATTTTATCTGTTACAAACCCGAGGAACTCAAGGGTCTGCGACTTAACTATAGTGTTTTCCTTTTCAACAAGCGCCCTAATTTCTCTTATCTCAGAGTGCAACTCACTCCTGATGGTGTCGATATAACCCTTAGAGAAATCCATGCCTGAGGCGGCAGGCTCAATCTTTAACGTGGTGATTACCCCTTTTAAGGCCGAGATTTCCCCTCTGAGCGGTGCAAGGGCTGCATCTATCTTTGAGCCTATCGACTCGCCTGCGGCTAGTTTTATCTCCTGAATCAGACCTCTTACCGCGGTGTCGTCGAAGACCCCAGTTGAAGTCTTCAGCTGCTCGACTGCCTGTCTCAAGGTTGTGGCCAGGATCTCTACCGCGCTTCCAATCGAGTTGAGCTTGCTGCCAATGGCATCGACAGACGGTATAGTGGATTTAACTGTGGATTTAACGGCGGTTATCTCATCTTGTACAGAGATGGAAGCGGCTCTGATGTCGTCTTTTATCGTCCCTTCGAGGCGTCCCTTAAAGTCCGAAAGCAGGGTGCTTAGTGTGGAGTTGATCTCTTGTTTGAGTTGCGCAGCACTTGATTCCCCTGTCTTTTTAACATCGGCTGCCCCGGCGGCCACAAGACTGAGCATTTCGAGCTCCCCAGACTTACCATCGAGCAACGCCGTGAAACCTTTTTTGAGCGTCTCGGTAAAACTGGACAGCAGCTCCTTAACGTCCCCCCCTGTGTCCTGGCTTGCCACTGTGGCCTTGACTGCCGCTATATTGTTAACCCGTTGTTTTAACCGCGCAAGCATCTCTTGGAAATCATCGGTTGCCTCTATTTCTGCCATCGCTGAGCCTCCTTTTATTTGTGATAAGCATTTATTGACTATTTATTTTGTAATTTCGGCAAATTGTGTCAGCAGGATATCCTCGGTAAAAGGTTCATCAAGCGGCAGCCCCATGTCTTTCCACTGCCTCATGCAGTCCTCGGGCTGCATGTTGCCAGCAGCCGCCCGTGACACTATATCATAGAAATAACTATATCGGACCTCATAACCTTCGTAAATAAACCACTGCACGCTAGGGGCGTTAAATATCTTATTGACTTCACTGGTTGCCTCCTCAACAAGGATATGCAGTCTGCCCTTTTGAAAATATGCCCCTCCCGGATATGACAGGAGGAGTTTGTCCTGCCTTTTTGCTATATGGTCATAAAACCTGTTTCTCTCTACAACGTCAACAAGGGCAGAGCCGACCCTATGCAGGTCATCTATGATGAGCTGCACTACGTCTACCTTGTCAAACAGCTGGTGAGACGCGGCTGCTTCAAAGGATGCGTCATCGTTTCCAAGCACATAGAAGGTGAGGGCGTCAGAAAATTCCCCCTCGACAGTGATGGCTTCGGCCAATGTGTAAGCCCCTTGAGGGTTGATAACATATGGCGGCTTAAGGGCGCGCATACGCCCAACGCTCTGAGAATCAAGGCGCAGTAGTTTATTTATAAAATTAATCTGCGACTCAAAGTTATGGTCTATCAAGATGACTGACCTGTGCCTTTTTGTGGAAAACCCTGATAATTTCCGTAAATAATAGTTATGAAACAGTGCCTCATAGTAGCGGCTTGAAAGCTGCAGGAACATGTTGATAAATCCGGTTCGTTCTTTTTTATATGTTACCTTCTTCCCCAAAGACACGGGAAACTTCTGGTCTATGAATTCCATATCACACAGGGCTGAGACCTCTCTGACGCCCTGATGCAGCTCCCTGCTGAACGCGGTCAACCGCTTGAACTGTTCCTCGTTGTAATCGCCGCCCTTTTCCATATTTGTTATATCGTCGGCGACTGCGGCAACCTTCTTTGTCAGCGGCTCGACAAATGAAAACTCTACGGTCTTGTCCCACCAGTCAAGGTGTCCGGCCAGAGGGACCAAAAACCCCTCTATAGATAATTTCAACTCTTCAATGAATTTAGTCTTATCTATAAATTCCACGGTGAGGTCTTTGCCTGAGGCCAGCATGGATTTGCCTGAGGCAGTCTTTTTTTGCACATTTGGCAGATAGAAACTCTTCACCGATCCGCTTTGGATATCTGTTCGCCGCACGTCAAGCCCGATGTCGTCGAAGTACTCCTTGAACTTGCCCTTGGCATTGTCGAGGTTATCGAGCATACTGGTCTTGATAGAGTGCATTTTCTCGCTGATGGCATCTGCCTTGACTATGAACTCGGTATCATTTTTGGGGTTAAATTCATAACGGAATGAATATGTCCTCGATAGCTCGTGCTGAAACTCGCCGAACATGGCAGCCGGGTCTATCTTCTTTTTCCATATAGAGACTATTTGGTTTTTGGTGTTTAATATTCGTTCGTTGTATTTTTTAAGTTTTTCGAGGGTCTTCATGAGTGTCTCGATAGTGGTCTTCTTGTCTGCCTCTTCTTTTACCGCGCTTATCAGCAGGGTAATCAGGGCATTGACGCTGTCTACGATTTTCTTGAGGTTTTTTATGGTATATTCATACTGCAACTGTTTAGTGACATTTTTTATCACATGAACAAGCTCTTCAAAGCCGGACTCTGCCCATGCCTCCTTGTTGCCGTCCTTAAAATAACGAGCGGCAGATATGGTCTCAACCTGAACGATAGGGGCGTCTTTCAGTCTTGAATATGGGCTTATGAGTTTCTCAAACTCCTCTTTATACTTTTCGAGGCGTTTTTCCACCGAGTCAGAATCGCCTCCAGCTAAATTGCTGTCAACCACCGCGTTCTTGCAGGTCTGCACGAAGACTATTCTCTGGTCGGCGTCCATTATCTTATTAAGTATCTTTCTGTCTGTCTCCTTCATCGGGCTGCGAATCGACGACAGATAGATAATTAAGTCCGCCTGCGGCAGAAACTCTCGCAACGTAAGATCCTCGTGTTCCTTGTGACCATAGGCGTCGAGGCCAGGTGTGTCGGCAAGCTCTATGTCCTCATCGATGATAAACGAAGGTAGCCCTATCTTGAGATACTTAACGCCAAATTTATTGCCGGGGTTTTCGTCCTCTGAGGTATACTTCCATATGGACGGGCCCAGAACATCTTTACCGGTCTTCTTTTCCGATCTGCCGTCTTCGTATATTATTTCAAGCTGCTGCTCCTTTGACTTAGAGCAAAAAACTATCATATTGGTAGTTGCCTTGCTCTGTTCTTTTAAGATTTTTGTCCCCGTGCCAAGCAGGATATTCATCACAGAGGATTTTCCTGAGCTTGTTATACCGACAAGGCCGCTTTTTATCGTATGCAGACCGAAGTCCTTGATGTTGGCCTCGAGGTTCTTGATTCGATTTGCAAACTGCTCATGCCCCAGCCCCTTAAGGCGTGTGATTATGGCGGAGATATGCCCCAGAAAGTCCTTTATCTTTTGCTCTTCGGATTTCATCTATTTCCCCTGTTTCTTCCCCAGTTTATTTGGCCGCGGTGTCAGCAAGAAAACCCCCAAGCCTCTTCAATCTCTCTTCAATCTCCTGTTTATTGCTGTGAGCGCGCTCTACTTGCGCCTCGGCTTGCCTGAACTGTTCTTCGAGCATCATTCTGAGAATCTCGGCCTGGCCAGTTGTTGCCGCGGACAGACTCTGCTGAATTGCCCTGAACTCTGCGCTGATGGCTGTTTTGATTTCCTCACCGGCGGCTGACTGAACGTCCTTTGTTGTATTTTCTAAGATAGTGGCCAGCGAATTTACGACAGAGGCATCGATGCGCTCTATCTTAGCTGCCATATCATTAAATGATGTCTTTAGCGAGTCCATATCCGCCTTGTTGTTCTCACCCATCGAGACCTTTATCTCCTCGGCAATAGAGGCAAGACCGCCCTCTACTGATTTAGCCATTGCGTCGATTTGTTCTGTGTTGAGCGCCCCGAGTTTTTGTTTTACCTCAGTCAGGGTTTCCTCGATTGCCTGCAAGCGTTCATTCGAGGCGTGCATGTTGTCACTGACTGAGTGAGCAATGTCTTTACTGACACTATCG